>CAZXZQ010000221.1:0-4862 GCA_964645215.1 uncultured Rhizobiaceae bacterium
GTTTTTGCAGACGCGATGGACTTGTCAAAAGGCTCCAATCCGAACGCAGCAAATCGATTTCAGTCTTCTCCGCTTCAATCTGGCGTTCAAGCTCCGCGACACGGTCAAGTGCTTCCTGACTGTCAAACTTTACCTTAAATGTCCAAGCAACCACACCGATCAACAGTGCAACCATGAACATATCAAAGCTTCTCAAAACTGGTGCAAATCGCATCGTTAAGAACCTCTTCCCGCTTCTGTAAATGTTTCTAGAGATGCTAAATTCGGCAAACCGAAAATAGACATATCCATCTCTTTAGACATAATTCCTGTACGCTCCCCCCAGCGTAATTTTGCTGAGCGCGACCTTGGGTTTTGCTCAATCTCTTTTGCAGATGCCTTTAATAACGCCTTACCTTTGGCTTCAAATAAAACATCCTTTTCACCAACAGATGGCATGTGGCGTGAACCTTGCACTTCACCGCCCTTATCTTTGAAGAAAACCTTCACCATTCTATCTTCCAGCGAATGAAACGTTACAACCGCAAGTCTACCGCCCGACTTTAACAACCGCTCTGCAGCAAAAAGCGCTTTTCCAAGCTGCTCAAGTTCTTGATTTACAAAAATCCGCAATGCTTGAAATGTCCGCGTAGCCGGGTGAATTCGATCTTTGGCTTTTCGCCCAAGCGCCTGTTCAACAATTTTAGAAAGCTGCAAAGTTGTCAAAATTGGCGCTATACCGCGCGCCTTAACAATGGCACGAGAAACGAGCGAAGCTTTTCGCTCTTCTCCCAAAATCCCGATAATGCGGGTTAAATCATTTTGCGCAGCATTGTTTACTACGTCTGCAGCAGAAACCCCTGACTGCGCCATACGCATATCAAGCGGCCCCTCTTTCATGAAAGAAAATCCACGTGCATCTTCATCAATTTGCATGGAAGAAACACCAATATCAAGAACGACACCATCTACTTCATGAATGTTTTGCTCATGCGCAAGTGTATCAAGATCGCAAAACTCACCCTCAACAAGATCAAGCTTATTTTCTGAAGCCTCAACCAATTCAGCACCATCACGAATGGCATTTGGATCACGGTCAATTGCTAAAACTTGCGCGCCTGCATCAAGCAGTGCGGTCGTATATCCGCCAGCGCCAAACGTACCATCAACAAACAGTTTACCGGGAGCAGGTTCTAGAACAGAAAGGACCTCATTGAGCATAACAGGCACATGACGGACAGGTCCGCCTTCAATATCTGCCGCGATATTGGAATGTTCCGTCACCCGTTAGACCCTCCTTCACCGTTAGACCCGCTCCCGGAATTTACTGATTTTGATCGACGCATACGCGCCACTTGTTCTCTTGCTTTTTCGCGATAAGCCAACAATTGATCTGGCTGCCAAATTTGAAAGAAATGCCCACGGCCAACAAAAGCCGCTCTATCTGTGATGCCAGTTTGTTCAAGAATTGCCTCAGACAAAACTACACGACCCTCGCCATCAAGCTTTAACTGATCTGAATCACCATGCAGAACAAATGAATAAAGCTCATATTCCTCAGAAAACGGATCCAGCTTTTCAAGATAAGCCTCACCGCGCTCAATCAACTCAACGCCACCTGCATCAACACTTGGTTGATCAACAGACATTAGGGTGTAAAGGCGGCTGGTATCACCAAGCGCAGGCCGAAACGAAGCCGGAATTGAAACCCGCCCCTTTTTATCAACCTTATTGATCGTGTTCGACAGGAACCGATCCATCACCAAATACCCCATTTCTGTAAGATAATGGGATATCATGGGATAATTTGGGCGTCAATGGGATTTAACGTCTAATAATGCCAAAATTTAAGTATTATTTGGGAAAGGAAATATCGGGGATCCACAGCCCTTACCCCACAAAGACCCCCAGGCACCCCGATTTTGCTCCCCAGCACCATCACTTTTCAGGCAAAATGGTTAAGGCAGTCTTAATACGTTAAATTTAATGGAAATTATTTTGCCAGTCGGCCTGTAAGCCGGGTTCTGTATGGCCCCGCGCAACACAATGTGAAACACGAGACGTGGCGATTATTCATCTGGGATGACAGTTGCCTGCCACCTCAACGCAACCCACCCGAACAATTGGCCTGGAAACAGGCTGGGCTTACGCCCGCATTGCTCCTATTCGGTTTTGCTCCCGATGGGGTTTACCATGCCGCTACCATTGCTGGCAGACGCGGTGAGCTCTTACCTCACCCTTTTCACCCTTACTAAAGAAGGCCGGAGCCGAAGTTAGCGGTATCGTTTCTGTGGCACTTTCCCTTGAGTTGGCGCAAAACGCTTCCCCCAGCCGGGCGTTACCCGGCATCGTGTTTCCATGGAGCCCGGACTTTCCTCCACTGCGCTTTTTCAAGACATGCAGCAGCAATCACCCGACCGACTGGCAAGAAACACCTATAAGGAATATAAAACTTTTCGGCAAGCAGCCTTTATGGGCAGAAGGTTACAGGACCAACTTTAATACACCCGCGCGTCGAACCGCCGCCACGATGTTGACGCCATTCATCCACTTCACAACTTCTTTGGAAATGGCTGTGTGTTGTACGACCAAAACCGCGATGTCTATGGCGTTGCCCACCTGAATGACAATGCTCAATGCGGCGCGGTCTTCTTCTCTCTTCAATGATTTGAACGCGGCAACTATTGCCTCTATGGCGATGCAATGCTTCATCGTCAATTTCTTCTACATAATTATAACGATTGTTAGAATGGCATCTATGAACTTTCTGAACCAATTCATCTTTTGGAACAATATTATTCAAAGTGCTTGTGTCCACCATAACTGGCGCTGAAGCAGCAACCGTGTTGAGACAAAATGCAAGCATTGCGGCAAGTGAAACAGTAGAAGAAAAACGCGACATAACTATTCTTTCTAAAAATTTTATAAATACCACCCCATAACTTGGACATAGTTCAGCATAATTAATTCAACTGTTCAAGAGGCAGGTGATCATAATAGTTCTTTTATGAAATAATGCTTTGAGTAAATTTATACCCGCCAGACATAGATTAAATTAATGCCCACCCGTCATGCGGCCTGTCTGAATTGAATAATCAACCGCAATGCCGTAGTCAGGATCATCTTCCATATCCACCATCAACTGACCCGCTCTATTTAGGAGGCTATGACAGTCTTTTGATAGGTGGCGAAGTTGAAGTTCTTTTCCGTTTTTCTCATACTTAGACGCAAGGTCCTCAATGGCTTGCAATGCAGACTGGTCCACCACACGGCTATTCATAAAATCAACAATCACGAGTTTTGGATCACCTTTCGGATCAAACAATTCACTAAAACTGTCTGTTGAACCAAAGAAAAGTGGCCCTTCGATTTGATAAACGCGCGCACCTTCTGCGTTGATATATGCTTTTGCCAAAATTCGTTTGGAAGCGTTCCAGCTATACGCTAGGGCTGAAACAATCACACCAACGATTACCGCAATCGCCAAGTCGGTTAGCACTGTAACAACGGTCACAAGCAAAATGACAATCGCATCTGTAAGTGGAATGCGACGTAAAATGCGAAGGCTCTGCCAAGCAAATGTACCAATAACCACCATGAACATAACACCGACTAGAGCCGCCAAAGGAATTTGCTCAATTAAACTCGACGCAAAAAGAATAAACGCCAGCAAAAATAATGCGGCAGAAGCACCCGAAATACGTGTACGTCCACCGGATTTTACATTGATCATTGATTGCCCGATCATGGCACACCCGCCCATACCACCAAAAAACCCAGTGATTGTGTTTGCCGCGCCTTGGGCCAAACATTCTTGAGAGGCGCCACCACGCTTGCCCGTAATCTCGCCAACAAGGTTAAGTGTCAGCAAGCTTTCGATCAAACCAATTGCAGCCAAGATCAGCGCGTATGGGAATATGATTTGAAGCGTTTCCATATTAATCGGAACACTTGGAATGTGAAACGTTGGCAAACCACCCGCAATGGATGCAAGATCACCGACGCGTGGCACATCAATCCCCATCAACAAGACCAAAGCAGTTACGAGCCCAATGCCTGCAAGCGGCGCTGGCACAATTTTTGTGATTTTAGGAAATGTCCAGATGATCGTCATAGTAAGAAAAACGAGTGCGCAAGTTAAGATAAGTGGAATGGCTTCCATCCACTGCTGCGTTCCATCTGGCCCTGTTGTTTTGAATTGCGAAAGCTGCGCCATGAAAATCACAATCGCAAGACCATTCACAAAACCAAGCATAACCGGATGCGGCACTAGGCGAATGAACTTTCCAAGCCTAAAAATGCCCGCCAGTGCCTGCAATATCCCCATCAACACAACCGTTGCAAAGAGATACTCAACGCCGTGTTGTGCAACAAGTGACACCATTACAACCGCAAGCGCACCAGTTGCGCCTGAAATCATCCCCGGACGCCCACCAAACAGAGCGGTCACCAACCCGACAATAAACGCAGCATAAAGCCCAACCAGTGGATGAACGCCAGCTACAAACGCAAAAGCAACAGCCTCAGGCACCAATGCCAAAGCAACGGTCAGACCAGAAAGAACTTCAGTCTTTAATTGTCGAGGGGAAAACCCATCAACTGAGAAGGTTTTATCACCAACAGAAAGACGTTCTGCAAAAGCAGCTAAAGTAGATTTAGTCATAAAGGAGATGCTCGTTTTGAATCAGTTGAAAGCATTATGTAATGCGGACTGTAAACCAGCAAACTCGATTTTTCGCAACTAAGAAATTTACAAAACATTGACTTTAATCAAACTTACTAAAAATTTTAATTCTTTTTACATTCATATCATTCATGTCTTGTTATAGAAATTTTCCTTGAATTCGCCTCTATTCTAATGAAGTTGATTTCCTGATACGAAC
>CAZXZQ010000222.1:0-4862 GCA_964645215.1 uncultured Rhizobiaceae bacterium
CTCGCCCGCATCAACAAATTTTTGACGATTATCACTCATTTGCATGTCACCCTAGGCTTCGGTTCTGAAAGGGCTTCAAGTGCTTTTTGCAATTCATCTAAAACTTCGTGATTGAGCGAGAAGCGGGATTGGTTTCCATCTTTTTTATATCTTAAAATACCCGCATCTTTTAACACGGATAGATGTTGAGAGATTGTAGATTGGGAATGGGCAAAGCAATCGCACATGTCTCCACAATTACACGATTCCATACACTTTAATTCCTGTACGATTTGCAATCGAACCGGATGACCAAGTGCTTTTAATTGATCAGCTAATTTTTCGGGATTAGGAATATGAATCTCCATCGGCAATATACGATAGAGATAGACTTTAAAATACAAAAGTCAAACGAATAAATTTTACCCAGCGTTTTGCTGATCTTCCGCTTCTGCATTTTCAGGCACTTTTAACACCTGACCAGGGAAAATAAGATCAGGGTTACGCACCTGATCACGGTTTGCATCAAAAATTGTCGTATAGCGAATGCCCTCACCATAATTGCGTGATGCAACTGTCCACAGATTATCACCACGTCTGATGATCACGGAAGAACCGGTTTTGATTACCGCTTTTTCTTCTGTTGCTTGTTCTGTTGTTTCTTCGACCGCGGCTTCAGCAACTTCTTCCACCGTTTCTTCAACTTTGATTTCAGCAGGTTCTACTTCAGCTGTTTCTGTGGCTTCAATTGCAGGTTCACTTTGCTCCACAGCTTCATTTATCGCTGCCGTTTGTTCTTGTTCAACTGGCTCTTGCTTAAGTTCTTGTTGTGGTTGAGGTTCAGGCTCTGAAACCGCCTCCACAACTTGAACAGGAGCGGGTTCTTCTTTTGGCTCATGCAAAAGGCTTACCTCTGCGCGTGCAACCACTTTGCCTGTATCAATATCAATCATATCAGCACGCAAATCATACTGCCCTGCCTTCAACCGTTCATTGCCTTCATAAAGAAATGCATTATTGGAGGAGACCCTTGCTGAGCCTAAAAATTTGGAATTGAGATAGAGATTAACGCTGCGTCCTGCTTCGCCTTTTCCTGCGATGAAAATACGGTTTTTCTCTACATCAGCAGCTTCAATTAAGACCGGTATAGAAGGCTGTTCAACTTCAGCTGGCTTTGGTGTTTCAACAACCTTAACAGCTTCATCTTCCGCTGGCTCTTCTACCACCTCTTCAACTTCGGGTTCTTTAATCTCAGGTTCCGCGGCAGGTTCTACTTCGAGTTTTGCAACTTCTTGCTTCACTTCAACTTCTGGTTCCTTAGCATCAGGCTTTGCCAGTGCAACAGATGCCGTTGCCGTCTCGCTAACAATCGTTTGTTCTTCTACTTCAACTACCGCTTCAGGCTCTGGCTTTTGTAGAATTCTGGTCGGCTTATCCGCTTCGGCAACAAGCACGGTCACCTCTTCTTGTTTCTCCGGCTCAGGAATATTGATCAAACCTGCTTCTGCAGAAAACACTTCTTCACCCTCTTTCGGTTTTGCACGTATGATCAATGAATGTGGCCCAGGCTTTAAGGGCGTGTCCAGCACAACAACAAAGTCACCATTTGTAGCTGATTGCGTTGTTGCTATTACGGTCTCGCCATCAAGAATTTCAACTTTACTATTTTCAGGTGCAGCGCCTGCAATAACTGTGGAACCATCACGCTCAACGCGCAGTGTTGAGAAGGTTGGCGCCTCTTGTTCTTCAACCACCTCAACTTTGGGTTCGGCCTCAGGCTGAGGTTCAACAATTTTCGGTTGAGTTGGCGTTTCTACTTCTGGCTGAAGCAACGCAACTTTAGCAGGCGGCTCCTGATCAATCAGTCCGTTTTTCTCTGCTAATAAATAGCCTAACCCGCCCGTCGCGGTTACGATGGCGCCAGTGTAAATATATGGAAGAAATGCTTTTATCATTTTGTTAAACTCAGGGCTTATGTTTTAACTCACACTATCATAACAAGGATTATCTAATGAGTGAAATCAAGTCTATTTGTGTCTATTGTGGATCACAAAGTGGTAAAACGCCAAATTTTGAAGCCGAGGCCCATATTTTAGGAAAATCCATGGCTGAAAATGGTATCAAACTTGTTTATGGCGGCGGCGACAAAGGCATTATGGGAGCCGTATCAGATGCCTGTCGCGAGAATGGTGGTAGTGTTATCGGGGTTATTCCTCAATTCTTGATTGGCTATGAAGGCGAAACAAATATCGCGAACCCAAAAGATACTGTCATAGTCACGGACAATATGCATGAGCGCAAGCAACGCATGTTTGAAGAGGCAGACGCTTTTATTGCGCTTCCGGGCGGCATCGGTACGCTGGAAGAAATCGTTGAGATTATGACCTGGGCGCAGCTGGATCGACACCGCAAACCCATCGCATTTTTAAATACAGACGGCTTTTGGGACCCTATGCTTCACTTAGTAGAGCATATGACAAGCTCAGGTTTTCTGCATCATAGCGAGCGGATGAAACCGATTGTTATCAATGAAGCAAAAGAGGTGGTTGCCAAACTTCGCTCAGCTTGATTTTCGGAAACTTGACCAAGAGTAAATCACAAGCGCCGTCCAGATCATAATGAAGGCTACCAGTAATTCAGGGCGTAGCTTTTCACCAAACACATAAATGCCTATCGCAAAAATAATCGAGGGTGCGATATATTGCATAATCCCGATGGTAGCCAAACGTAACCGCCGCACACCCATCGCATAAAGAATGAGCGGGATAGAGGTCACGGGACCTGCAAACATTAGCAAAACCGAGTTTGTTGCCGTTTCAAAGAACACGCCCTGCTGAGATGTTTCAATCCAGATTAAATAGGCAAGCGCAAATGGGAAAAGCAGCATTACCTCCACCAAAAATCCTTGCGTTGGTCCAACATCTATCGTCTTACGCAAAAGGCCATAAGCCGCGAATGTTCCTGCCAGTGCGATACTGATCCAAGGCAATTGCCCATTGGCATAGGTGAGATAGGCAACAGCCAAGGCAGCAATGCCAATCGCAACTGCCTGTAACTTTGAAAATCTCTCACCTAGAATGACGAAGCCTATAAAGACCGTTAAGAGCGGATTGACGTAATAGGCAAAAGCGGCTTCCAGCGTGCGTTCTACAGCGACAGCCCAGATGAACACCCCCCAATTGAAGGTGATGAGAAGAGAGGTAAAAAACAAAATCCCAAGCTTGCGTGGAGACTTTAATGTCGGCAGAACGTCTTTTGTACGCCCCATCAAAAACAAAACAATTGCCGCAAAGGGAAATGACCATAAGGCGCGATGTGTCGTTACTTCAATTGGATCAATATGGTCAGTTTCTTTCCAATAAAGCGCTGCGAAACCCCAGAAAACATAGGCTCCAAGTGCAAAGAAGAAACCGGCGCGGGAATTGGTCACAAACTACCTGCCTTCATGAGCTTGTAGTTGATTGAGTCAACCAAGGCCTGAAAAGATGCATCGATGATGTTGTCTGACACGCCAACTGTTGTCCAGCGATTACCGTCACCATCACGCGAGTCAATTAGCACGCGTGTGATTGCTTCTGTGCCACCATTCAAGATACGAACCTTATAGTCGACCAATTCAAGGTCTTTGATTTGATCTTGGAACTTGCCCAAATCCTTGCGAAGTGCATTGTCGAGCGCGTTGACCGGGCCAGCACCTTCCGCCACAGAGAAAACTTGTTTTCCGTCAATATCAAGTTTCACAACCGCTTCGGACACGGTGACGACATCGCCGATAGCATTGAACCGGCGCTCTACCTGCACGCGGAAAGAGTCCACCGTGAAGAATTCTGGCACGCTGCCAAGCTCCCGCCGGGCAAGTAATTCGAAACTTGCATCTGCTGCCTCATAAGCATAGCCAGCCGCTTCTTGATGTTTTACCAATTGGATGAGGCTATCGAGTTTAGGATCAGATTTATCTACTTCAACGCCGCGTTTAGCGAGCATATCTAAGAAGTTTGACTTGCCACCTTGGTCCGACACCATGACCCGGCGATTATTGCCCACCGTTTCCGGCGGCACGTGTTCGTAAGTTTCGGGGTCTTTCAATATGGCAGACGCATGAATGCCTGCTTTGGTGGCAAACGCGGACGAGCCAACATAAGGTGCTTGCGCTTCCGGCGCACGGTTTAGGAGTTCGTCAAAGCGATGGGAAACGCGGGTGAGTTCTGCAAGTTTATCTGTAGAAATACCAATCTCAAACTTATCCGCATAAGCAGGTTTTAGCGCGAGCGAGGGAATGATCGATACGAGGTTTGCATTGCCGCAGCGTTCGCCAATGCCATTAAGCGTGCCTTGTATTTGCCGCACACCAGCCCGCACTGCTGCAAGCGAATTAGCGACTGCCTGCCCGGTATCATCATGCGCATGAATGCCCACATGAGACCCTGGAATCTGTTTCAATACTTCGGCAACGATCGCCTCGACCTCATGAGGTTGTGTCCCGCCATTCGTGTCGCATAACACGACCCATCGACAGCCAATTTCATAGGAAGTTCTTGCAACCTCTAACGCATATTCAGGGTTTGCCTTATAGCCATCAAAGAAGTGTTCGCAATCAACCATCACTTCGCGATCCGCTTTGATAACGGCTTTCACGGAGTCTTTGATGCATTCGATGTTTTCTTCGTTCGTTGTGCCGAGCGCAACTTTCACGTGATAGTCCCACGCCTTGGCGACATAACAAATGGCATCGGTTTGAGACTGAAGAAGCCCCGCCACGCCCGGATCATTTGAGACGGAAACACCGGGGCGTTTCGTCATGCCGAAACCAACAAAGCTTGCTTTCTTAGTTCGTTTTTTGGCGAAGAATTCTGTGTCGGTCGGGTTTGCTCCGGGATAGCCAC
>CAZXZQ010000223.1:0-4853 GCA_964645215.1 uncultured Rhizobiaceae bacterium
GTCAACGCCAGTGGGATTATGTTTCACAAAATTCCTTGGCAATTGATGCAGTGCCGCTTGAAAGCAGGTTTGCTGCAGCAGATGATGAAGACCTTGCGTGGGTTGACCCAATCGTAACAGGCTCTACGGGGTCTGCTAAGAACCTCGATGTTGAGCCGCTATCAGTTATGTCTCTCATTCGCAAAAATTCTGATGTGAACCCAGGCGTGTCTTCAGGCACTGACCGGGTAAGCGTTACCGTAAAGCCGGGTGATACATTGTTTAAACTTAGCCAAAAATACGGCCTCAGTGTTGCAGAAATCGCCGGCATGAATGGTCTAAAAGAACCGTTCACGATTAGAGTGGATCAAACGCTTTATATTGCACGGTAGGGGCGGGCTGTAATAAGTATGGACTTGTCCCATTTTATTTCCGCCTCATAATCATCCGGCATAATCACTTCATCGTCCATTTAGCAAATACAGTTTGGCCACCGAAGTTAAGCGAGAATGGAGACAGCAGAGCTGCAAGCGGTGCATTTCGGATGCATCACGTCATCCTAGAGCTTGAGCTTCGGATTCAATATTAGGCGTTAAGAGGAAAATTTACTAAGAATGCCAAGCATCTTTGACCGGCTTAAACCCCAATATTATCAATCAGCCTTACATCTCCAAGCCAGGCAGCGGCGAAGAGGCGGGCGCTAGGGTGGTGATTATCGAGTAAACGCATATCATCGCCAGAACGCACTTCGAAATACTCAACTTTAAAAGGGTTTGATTTGGTAAGGTTGGCGATTGCTTGCTTACATGCGTTTTCGATTGTCTCTCCGTCTCGTATGCTTGCAGCAGCATCTTGCATGGCTTGATGCAGAAGCGGCGCAATTTCACGCTCTTCTTGTGTGAGCCGAGCATTGCGCGATGACATGGCAAGGCCGTCTTTTTCGCGTACGGTTTCAACAGGCTCAATATGAATAGGAATGTTGAGGTCTTTTGCCATTTGGCGCACGACCCTGAGTTGTTGGTAATCCTTCTCGCCAAAGCAAGCGATGTCTGCCTCTGTCTGAATAAAGAGCTTTGAAACAATGGTGGAAACACCTGCAAAATGGCCCGGTCGATATATGTCGCACAAGATTTGATTGGTGCGTTCAACCTTTACAAGTGTCGTAAAGTCGTTCGGGTACATTTCTTCGACCGATGGCATATAGACGATATTCGTCTTTGTTTTTGAAAGAGATGTGAGGTCCTCTTCCATAGTTCCTGGATATTCTTTCAGGTCCGATTCTTGGTTGAATTGTTTCGGGTTAACAAAGATCGAGACGATCACGACATCTGCAATGTCTTCTGCGCGCTTTACCAGGCTCAAGTGGCCTGCATGCAATCCGCCCATGGTCGGTACAAGGGCAACTTTTTTGCCTTCAGCTTTTAGCGTTCGCACAGCGTTACGAATGTCTTCGACAGTTTTGATAATCTTGATTGTCATGTGGTTTTCGTTCTTAAATTATTTGTCTTCTTCACCAGCATAATCATAGACATGATCAGGTGTCGGGAATTTTCGCGAGCGCACTTCATTTGCGTATTCAGCCGCCATGTTGCGTACTTGCTCACCCAAAGATGCAAATCGCTTTACAAATTTTGGTTTGAAATCTGTGAACATGCCAAGCATGTCGTCAATCACCAAAATCTGCCCGTCGCAATACATGGAAGCTCCAATGCCGATGGTGGGGATGTTGAGTTTCTTTGTGATTTTGCGAGCAAGGGCATCCGGCATTTTTTCGCATACAATGCTGAAGGCGCCAGCGGCTTCACACGCTTTAGCGTCTTCCATGATCCGTTTGGCATCGTCACCCTTGCCTTGTGTCTTATAACCGCCGAAGACATTAACCGATTGTGGGGTAAGGCCGACATGCGCCATGACCGGAATGCCGCGGTTTACCAAAAACTCAATCGTTTCAGTCATGACCTTTCCACCCTCAAGCTTTACTGCACCACATTCGGTTTCGCGCATTAAACGGCTTGCGTTTTGATAGGCTTGCTCCGGGCTTTGCTCATATGAGCCAAACGGCATATCAATAACCAGCAATGCCCGGTTTAAACCACGACGTACTGCACGTCCGTGCAAAACCATCATATCCATCGTCACGCCTAATGTATTCGGCATTCCGTGCATAACCATGCCAACACTGTCGCCAACCAGAACAAGGTCTGTACTGTCGTCGATCATTTTGGCGATAGGCGTTGTATAAGCGGTTAGACAAACAATTGGGGTGTTGTCTTTCATCGCCATTATATCAGGTGGGGTAAGAGCTTTTATCTTACTTGAAACGCTCATGAATAAATTCTGCCTGTTTTATTTTTCTCAAGACTACTATCGCTAAACGGTTTCTTTCACAAGCAACTTACTCAAGCCTTATATCGTTGGTGATCACCTAGATGTGAAAAAGTTTGCATATCCCAGATCTTTATCCGCTTTATGGATGATATAATCTAAATACATTCATTTTTATAGGGAGTACATCATGGAATTCACTAGAAGAAGTTTTGTCGCATCAGCCGCAGGTTCGGCCGCCCTTGGCCTTTCGGGTTCGCTAGCGTTTTTGCCATCTGCAATGGCAGCTGATGTTCGTAAAAAAGGTTATTACAGTTATAAGGTCGGATCAGATATTGAAGTCATTTCAATCTATGACGGTATCTGGAAGAAGCCACATGATGAAGGGTTTATTCCGGGCGTAACAATTGATGAAACAAAAGCAGCACTTAAGGCAGGCGGTCTTGATGATGCAGCTATTCCAATTGAGTTTGCCTATACTATTGTTAAGAAAGGCGCTGACGTCATTCTTGTTGATGCCGGTACTGGAGGTCAACTTGCGCCATCAGCTGGGCTTGGCAGTGCGGGCATGGCCGCAGCAGGTATAAAACCGGAAGATATTACCAAGATTATTGTTTCGCATTTTCACCCAGACCATATCTTTGGTTTGATGGCGAAGGGTACAAATGAGCAAATATACCCGAACGCTGAAGTTTTAGTAGGCGAAACAGAGTATAATTTCTGGACTGCGCCTGATTTGATTGGAAAACTGCCTGAGCGCGGTCAAGGTCTTGCAAAGCGCATTCAGGCAACATTCCCAAACTGGAAAAATGTTACGCAATATAAAGGCGGTCAGGAAATTGTCTCTGGCATAACAATGAAGGATGCGTTTGGGCATACGCCTGGGCATTCCCTTGTGCATTTGTCTTCCGGTAATGAGGAGGCATTGCTGCTTGGTGATTTGCTGAATGTGCCGGCTCTGTTCCTTGCTAACCTTGATTGGCAGCTTGTATTTGATTCAGATAAGGATCTGGCAAGTAAAACCCGCAAAAAAGTAATTGCCCAAGCAGCTGCAGATGGCATCACCATTGCTGGTTATCACTTCGGTTTTCCGAACTCAGGTAAAGTTGAAAAAGATGGCAATGGGTTTGTTTTCAATCCTGTGAGTGCATAAGCTTTATAAAATCTGTCTTAGAAAAGAAAAAGGCCGTAAGTCTCATCAACTTGCGGCCATTTTTGTATCCTATAGAAAATGTTCCTGATTGGCGATCTTATTCATAAAATAAGATTTGAACTACTTGTGCCCCGAGTTCATTGCCAATCAGGAACGATCAATGCGGCTGGGGGCTGCATTGCACCCTATCAATGTCATATATTTATAAATCAGTAAAACGATATAATCTAATATTTAATATTAGGAATATCGATATATATTTGTGTGCTTCTACATATCAGAAAACTATAATTAAGCAAATATGAGTTTGGAGTTTAATGGCATCCCAGCCGACTACCTGCATTATACAACGTAGATATTCTAAACTATATGTGCCCCTAGTTTAGGTGTCAGCTGGGATTAACAATGCGGCTGGGGGCTGCATTGCACCTTATCAATGTCACAGGTTTATTTATCAGTAAAACGATTATTAACAATAGTTAACATTAAAATTATCGATATATAATGATGTGCTTTTACATAACAGAAAACCGCTGTGATGCAAATATATATGTTTTTGGAAAAGAAATGACCCGGCTGACTGTCGTCAGGGTTGGGTGATGACATTCTAAACAAGATGTGCCCCATGTTTAGGTGTCAGCCGAGTATAAACAATGCGATTGGGGGTGCATTGCGACTATAATCTCTCATGCTCAGCAGTATTAGTAAAACGATATAATCTAATATTTAATATTAGGAATATCGATATATATTTGTGTGCTTCTACATATCAGAAAACTATAATTAAGCAAATATGAGTTTGGAGTTTAATGGCATCCCAGCCGACTACCTGCATTATACAACGTAGATATTCTAAACTATATGTGCCCCTAGTTTAGGTGTCAGCTGGGATTAACAATGCGGCTGGGGGCTGCATTGCACCTTATCAATGTCACAGGTTTATTTATCAGTAAAACGATTATTAACAATAGTTAACATTAAAATTATCGATATATAATGATGTGCTTTTACATAACAGAAAACCGCTGTGATGCAAATATATATGTTTTTGGAAAAGAAATGACCCGGCTGACTGTCGTCAGGGTTGGGTGATGACATTCTAAACAAGATGTGCCCCATGTTTAGGTGTCAGCCGAGTATAAACAATGCGATTGGGGGTGCATTGCGACTATAATCTCTCATGCTTAGCGGTATTAGTAAAACGATATAATCTAATATTTAATATTAGGAATATCGATATATGGTCTAACTCTAATTTTCTTTAAACTAGAGATATTTTAAATGAGAGGGTAGTTCCTGATTAGTTTCTCT
This sequence comes from uncultured Rhizobiaceae bacterium, assembly GCA_964645215.1. GTDB lineage: Bacteria > Pseudomonadota > Alphaproteobacteria > Rhizobiales > Rhizobiaceae > JAALLB01. Next base: position 4,769 of record CAZXZQ010000223.1, read on the forward strand.
ACATTTGGGAGTAGGGAGTTTTGAGCGTCATGTGCCTCAGCTCAAAATCTAATCAGGAACGTGTAATGCGGCGGAAAGCTACATT
>CAZXZQ010000224.1:0-4838 GCA_964645215.1 uncultured Rhizobiaceae bacterium
GGTCTGGTTAAGCCATGGTTCAGACCATGGTGGTTCACTGCGCACACCAGCTGCGTTCTGTGGGATTGTTGGTCTTCGCCCAAGTCCGGGCCGGGCAGGTGGTTCCACATTGGATCAGGCATTTATGATAGAAGGCGCGCAAGGCCCCATGGCTCGTTCTGTAACGGATTGCGCATTGTTTCTCGATACCATGTCGGGCTTCGAGCCGCGTTTCCCAATTTCCTATCCGGCACCGGAAGTTTCGTATTTCGATGCCATGCAAAAGCCAAATGATAAACCACGTATTGGATTTTCGATGGATTTAAATGGCTTTGGTGCTGTGGATAAGGAAATGGCGGATCACCTCCAAGCAGCGCTGGCGATGTTAGAAAAAAATGGTGCGAGTGTGGAGGAAGTTTCGCCAGACACTTCAAAACTTGAAGACACATATCACACCCTGCGTGGCATGATGTGGGCGACGGAAGATAATTTGTGGACCGATGATATAACCCGCCATTTCAAGCAAACGCTTAAGGAAAATACAAAATTCGGCAATGCGTTGACGATGGAAGATATTGGTTTGGCGCAGATTAACCGCTCTCGAATGTATGCTGAAATGCTCTCTATTTTTGAAAAGATCGATGTCCTTGCATTGCCGGTTGTAGGCTGCATGCCGCATCCTCAATCGGTTGAATATGTCAAAGAGATTGGCGGGCAAAAGCTGGATGGCTATATGGATTGGTTGCGTTTTGCGTTTCTTGCAACGGTGACAAATTTGCCTGCTATGTCTGTCCCGGTTGGGCTAGGACCAAGAGGTTTGCCAGTTGGTATGCAATTGATTGGGAAGCCTCGCGATGAAGCGGGCATGTTGCAAGTTGCACGGTTTATCGAAATGACAATGGGTGGACCACTTGGACCAATCGATCCGATCGTGACCAGTTAGTCTAACTGCTCGATTTCGCAGTCAGCTTTTTCCCATGCAGTAAAACCGCCCTCAATATGACAAACGGGATTGAGACCCATATCTTGCGCCACCTTTGCGCTTAGTGCTGATCGCCATGCGCTTGCGCAATAAAAGACATAGGTTTTGTCCTGATTGAAAATTTCTTTGTGGTAAGGGCTTGCCGGGTCAATCCAGAATTCGAGCATGCCGCGGGGACAGGAAAACGCACCGGGAATTTTGCCTGTGCGCTTCAACTCTCGAATGTCGCGCAAATCAACAATCACATGGTTCTCGCTTCCGACAAGTGCTTTAGCTTCATCAATTGAAATCGTTGTGATTTCTGAATTCGCCTCTGCCACCATTTCTTTCACGGATTTTGTGATTGTCTGTCCCATTAATTGTTTCCGCTAAAAAGTTCCACCATTCGGTGTAGCGTCATCTCAAAATCATATTTCGGTTTCCAACCCCAATCGCGACGCGCGTGCGTGTCGTCCAAAACGTCTGGCCAATTGGTAAGTAGATTGGTCACGGTTTCATCCGGTGCATGGTCAAAACTGAAATTCGGATATTGTTGACCAAGCCAGTCCGTCAGCATCTTCCCATTAAAATAATAGCCATGCAGGTTGTAGGCGTGTTCTTTTAGCGCGGCCTGCTCTGCATCCAAAATAGCGACCATGCTGGCAGCAACATCATCAAGAAAGAGCGTAGGCACGCCGATCTCGGCAGGGACAGGAAAGGTGAAGGTTTCACTGTTCATTGCGGCCTTGATGGCGTGAGACGGGTAGGCGGTGACAGCTGTCTTAGGTGCGAAAGGTGAAAGCACCATGGGGAAGCGCAGGCAGCGGAAATCAAGCCCATGCTTTTGTTTGTAATAAACGCCAAGCCGTTCCACGGCCACTTTAGTCACACCATAAAGATTGGCAGGCCATTGTTCGTGATCGTTGGGGAGAGGATCCGCCAAATCAGAACCATAGGTTGCAAGCGTGCTTGCAAAAAGGAAAGGGCCGCAGTCGAATTCCTTGGCGAGTTTTAAAAGCTCGAATGAAGATGTCGCATTAATCGCCCACCCCATATCTGGGTCAGCTTCTGTACTACCAGAAAGAAGTGACGCAAGGTGTATTATAGCGTCCGGGCGATGTGTCTCGATTGTTGAGCGCAAAAGGGACGTGTCGCGTATGTCGCCCAAGATAACTGCTGAGCGTGACGCGGTTGCCTCACTTTCCGTGCCGGGGATATCGAAGCTCACAACCTCAACGCCGCGTGCTTCTAGTCGTTCTGCTACCAGTCGTCCAATATTGCCATTGCCGCCGGTAATTAGTGTTTTTCTGAAATTTAGCATAAAGCCACTCTAATAGAAGAACCTTACAAGTCCAAGGGTGAGGAAGGGGAATAGCACCAGAATAACAGTGCGGAGAATGTCGGATACGACGAAGGGTAGCACATTTTTATAGGTGTCTAGCATGCGTGTTTGCTTGTCCATCGAGTTTATAACGAACAGATTCATGCCAACGGGCGGCGTTATCAACCCCACCTCCACAACGATCAGAACAAGGATGCCAAACCAAAGTGCGGTTTCTTCCGGTGTAAGGCCAAAATCAAGTGCGATGATAATTGGGAAGAAAATTGGCACGGTCAGTAAGATCATCGATAGTGAATCCATCACACAGCCGAAGATGAGATAAAGGCAAAGTATGATGATCAAAATCATCCACGGGTTATATCCTTGTGCAACGATAAAGGAGGAAACTTCCTGCGGCACTTGTGAAAGAGCAAGAAAACTATTGTAGAAACTTGCACCTAAAATAATGATGAAAATCATAGCTGTGTTAGAGGCGGTTTTAAGGATTGCGTCAGAGAAACTGTCTCGAGATAACCCACCATTCAGCCATGCAATAATGCCGGTTCCAGCTGCTCCGATTGCAGCCGCTTCTGTTGGTGTAAACCAACCAAGGTAAATGCCGCCTACTACTAGGAAGAAGATAAGCAGAACAGGCCAAACGCCCAATAGTGTTCTGAACCGTTCACCATAACCAATCCGCTCTTTCACCTGTGCATTGCCTGGGTTGAAGTGAACAAGCAGGCGAATGGTAAGCATGTAGCCGAGCGCCGCCAAAAAGCCCGGAACAAACGCTGCCATGAAAAGCTTCGCTATATTTTGTTCAGTAAGAATTGCGTAAATAACGAGTACAACAGATGGTGGAATGAGAATGCCGAGCGTTCCACCGGCTGCAAGCGTTGCGGTTGAAAGCCCACCTGAATAGCCATAGCGCTTGAGTTCTGGCAGTGCCACTTGCCCCATGGTTGCAGCCGTCGCAAGGGAAGAACCACAAATAGAGCCAAAGCCCGCACATGCCCCAACAGAAGCCATAGCAACACCGCCTTTGCGATGGCCTAGCCAAGTTTCTGCTGCCTTGAAGAGTGCTGTCGACATGCCACCTAGCGTTGCGAATTGCCCCATCAACAAGAAGAGCGGGACAATGGAAAGTGAGTGATTTGAGAAGGTGGAATAGGTCTCGTTTTTGAGTTTAGCAAGCACGACGATCTCGCCACCGGTAATCCACATTGTGCCGCCAATGCCGCAGACAAGCATAGCAAGGCCAATCGGCATGCGCAGAAAAATGAGGAAGAGTAGAAGGGGAAGTGAAATTATCCCGATTTCAAGATTGCTCACGATGCCTGCCCTTCATTTGCGTTGGTTGAACGCAAGTCTCCCGCATGCTGCCAAACGGAATAAAGTGCCACCAAGCAAGCAATAACCGCTGCGACAGAACACGCTGCATATCCCCACCAGACGGGGAATTGCAGCATGAAGGTTGTTTCGTTAAATCGTAATTTGTCTGACGTACCGACAATTAGTCGCCATGCGATGATCACAAGGATGAATGCAAAAAGTACTTCCCAAATGAATGCGAGTAGGCGGTTGATGAATGGCGGTAGTGCGGATGTAAAGAGTTCCACAATTGCATGTGCACGGTTTAACTGACACCAGGGCAGGAAAGACATCACAGCAAGTGCAACGCCTGCTTCTACTAACTCAAAATCTCCGACGATCGGACCGAAGGATTGGAACAATGAGGCTATTGGGGAAAGATAATCTTTCATAAATGGCGCGTGGCCAAATGCGTTTAGTTCTCTTCCAGTGATACTCACACACGTCATAATGACGAGGCAAATTAATATGAAGCCACCGAATAAAGCCATATATCTGGCTACTGCGTGCACAAATTGATGCATTGGGGAGCTCATATGTTATTGTTTGTTATGAAAATTGTATGGGAAGTTTGACTAAGGGGCAATAAAAAACAGGCGGACAATTAGGCCCGCCTGTTAATAGTATTTTTTATTTAGAGTATTTAGCGATCAGCCCTCTAGCTTCTTCGATGAGTGCCTCACCGTCAATGCCTTTAGACTTCATGTCAGCTGTCCATTTGGTAAATACTGGCTGCGCAGCTTTTTCCCATTCAGCAACTTCAGCATCTGTAAGTGTGATGATGTTGTTACCAGCAGCAGCAGCTTTTTCGCGAGCTGGGCCATCTGAGCTTGCCTGAGTAGAACCCGCAAGCGCAGAAAACTCTTCACCAGAATTTTCATCAATTGCCTTCTTCATTTCATCAGAAAGACTGTCATACTTCGCTTTGTTCATAGCAAGTACGAAAGTAACTGTGTAAAGCGATTTACCAGAAAACTCTGTGTGGTTTTTAACAAGTTCCGGAACTTTAAGTGCCGCGGTGACTTCCCAAGGAATGGTTGTCGCATCGATAACACCCTTTGAAAGTGCCTCTGGAACTGCTGGAACCGGCATACCTACTGAAGTAGCGCCAAAGTTTTCAAACAGGCCTGTAACGGTACGTGATGCGCCGCGAACTTTTACGCCCTGTAGATCAGCTACTTTCTTGATTGGTTTATTTGAGTGGAT
>CAZXZQ010000225.1:0-4829 GCA_964645215.1 uncultured Rhizobiaceae bacterium
GAATGCTTTGTGACCGATGATGGCGCAGAAACTGATCTGGATCTTGGTCACTATGAGCGCTTTACTGGGCGTCCGGCCAATCAGGCGGACAACATAACAACAGGGCGCATCTATCAGGATATCATCGCGAAAGAACGCCGTGGCGACTATTTAGGCGCGACAGTGCAGGTTATTCCACATGTGACCAATGAAATTAAAGAATTCGTGCTGGATGGCAATGAAGATTATGATTTTGTGCTATGTGAAATCGGCGGCACAGTAGGGGACATTGAGGCGCTTCCGTTTTTCGAATCCATTAGACAAATTGGCAATGATTTACCGAGAGGCCAGTGTATTTACGTTCACCTGACGTTGATGCCGTGGATTTGGGCTGCTGGGGAGCTAAAGACCAAGCCAACGCAACACTCTGTAAAAGAATTGCGCTCAATCGGCATTCAGCCCGATATCTTGCTAGTGCGTGCTGACCGTGAAATTCCGCTTGAAGAGCGCCGTAAGCTATCTCAGTTTTGTAACGTTCGCCCGTCTGCTGTTATTCAGGCACTGGACGCATCCTCCATCTATGATGTGCCGATGACCTATCACAAGGAAGGTCTTGATCAGGAAGTGCTCAACGCCTTTGGTATTGATCCTGCACCAAAGCCTAATATGCAGATTTGGGAAGAAATCAGCCACAAAATTCAAAACCCTGAAGGCGAAGTAAATATCGCAATCGTGGGTAAATATACCGTGCTTAAAGATGCGTATAAATCATTGATCGAAGCGTTGCATCATGGCGGCATTGCCAATCAAACCAAGGTCAATCTGAAATGGATTGAATCTGAAATCTTCAATGAAGAAGACGCTAGCGCACATCTTGGCCAGGTAGATGGCATTTTGGTGCCAGGCGGCTTTGGTGAGCGTGGTGCAGAGGGCAAAATCCAAGCTGTAACCTACGCGCGTGAAAACAAAATTCCATATTTTGGTATTTGTTTCGGCATGCAAATGGCGTGTATAGAAGCAGCGCGCAATCTGGCCGGCATTGAAAATGCTACATCAACTGAGTTTGACGAAGATGCAAAAGAACCAGTTGTTGGTCTTATGACTGAATGGATGAAGGGCAATCAGCTTGAAAAACGCGAAGCAAGTGGCGATATGGGCGGCACGATGCGCCTTGGTGCCTATCCGCATCCGCTGGCTCAAGGTTCATTGATTTCCGAGATCTACGGCTCAACGCAAGTGTCTGAGCGTCACCGTCACCGTTATGAAGTAAATACAGACTATAAAGACCGCTTAGAAGAGGCGGGGCTTATCTTCTCTGGCATGTCTCCCGACGGTCTTTTGCCTGAAACGATAGAATATGACCGCGAAGTGCACCCATGGTTTATCGGTGTGCAATATCACCCGGAACTCAAATCACGGCCGTTTGAACCACATCCACTATTTGCAAGTTTCATAGAAGCTGCAAAAGAACAAAGCAGGTTGGTTTAGGTTCAGAATTTATGCCTGCTTTTCTATTGAGTTAAGACCGGCATAAGCTTCATCAATTTGAGCGCAAAGCCAATTGATGGCCGGGTCATGTTCAAGCTTTTTAGGATACGTAATATAGACTTCCTGCTTCGATAAATCGTTTGCTGGAACCGGATAGATATCGATCTGCGACGTGTCTTTTATCAAGTTTGCATAGTCTAACGGAAGAAAAGAGACAAGGTCAGTTGTAGCGACAATTCTAGGAATTGAAGAGAGTTTATGGGTCTTGCACACAATGTCTATTTTTAAGTCTAATGTGCGCAATACTTCTTCAAGCCGCAACAGTCGATAAATATGATCTGGAAGTGTTATAAAACTCAATTGCCCCAGCACAGGCAAGCTAAATCCATTTGATAATTTAGGGTGGTTTTTTCGGGAAATAAGAGCGCCTGTTTCTGTATATAATTTGCGATAAATAACATCTTTGGATTGCGGTATAAACGGCAAGACGCCTGCATCAATCTCGCCGGCAGAAAATGTTTTAGACATATCAAGACTTGAATATGCAAATATCTCAAATGTAACCGCAGAGTTTTCGGGCAGATTATTGATAAGGCGCGGCATAATCCTAACTTCCGCCGGATCGGGTAATAGTAATTTGAAATTGCGGGTTTGAGTTGCAGGATCGAATTCGGGACTGTCCGTAATCGTGCTATCAATGAGCGATAATGCACCGCGCACGGATTCAAGCATTCCGGCAGCCTTTGGAGTTGGCACAACACCATTGCCCGATCTTACAAATAACGGGTCATCGAAATAATCTCGCAATCTGCTTAAGCCGCGAGAAACAGATGGTTGGCTCATGCCAAGCTTTTCTGCGGCCGCACTCACGCTACCAGCCACATATATAGCATCAAACACCTTAATCAGGTTGAGATCGAGATTCTTAAGGGAAGACATTCATTTTCCAGGCACAAATTCAAAATCAATAACGCCTACAAATCATAGATTATGCGCCATGTGAATACACACTATTTGAAATTAGTAGCTACTCAGGCTGCGTGCTCGCCTTTATTTACTGAGTCACACATTTAGTAGATATCCAAGAAGGACTTACAATGAGAAAATTTAATGCCATTTTGATCGCAGCCACAGCAATTGCAACAACGTATAATATTCCCGCATATGCAGAAAACCCGCTTCCGGCTGCGACGGACAAATTGGTCAAATATGCAGAAGTTGAAGGCTGGACTGTTTATGCTAATGAAACGCGTGGTCACTGTTTGATTGTTTCTTCAGATGAGAATGGAGCGGTGCAAATGGGCGTCACGGCTGATAATACAGACCTTGGTTATCTTGGTGTATTTTCCACACACGACATTGGCATAAAAGATGGCGCTAATTCTGAAATATTTGTCAGCATTGATGGTAAAATTTATGAAGGCCTTGCAACCGGCGTATCGGGCCACCTTAAAGGTGGGTATTCTGGTGGATATATTTTGACTGATAATCCTGAATTCAAAAGTGACATCGCGAAGAAATACAAAATGATTGTTTTCCCAGAAACTGTTGGTGCATTTGTTGTCGATCTGGCCGGCACATATAAGGCAATGGCAAAAGCCCGCGAGTGCTTTAAGAAGTAGACAATATCGATAAGTCGATAGGTAGCTTGGTATTTTAGAAAGTGATGATCATGTTTTTAAGGTTTTTAATAACACTGCTTGTTTTGTTTTTCCCTGTGTTTGCTATTGCCCAGCAAGATACATGGGAGCCACCTTACAGAGGCGATGATCCAACATTACTTTACCTCCCTGATACCAAAGCTACCTATTGGCGCTATGGCTGGACAAGAAAACCGGGGGATACCAATGGCATCATTATAACAGGCAATATGCCTGACGTGCGTTATTTCAGCTACAATGTATATGATGATAACACCAAATCTACATTGGGTAGCTTTACGGATTTCCAAATTGCAACGGATAACGAAGGAATTAACCCTTTTTCAGGTAAGGGCGGTGATGCTCAATCCGCTTACACAATTCATGTGCTACCAGAAGGGACAAACACTGATGCAAAGAACGTATTGTATTTCCCTGATAAGCTAACCAAAGTTTCGGTTTTCCTACGCCACTATGTTGCTCAAAAGGATATAGGGGGAGGCGTACCGCTGCCCAATATTGCTATGTATGAGCCAGTGACAAAAACCACTAGCATTGCTCCCGCTAGCAGCAAGATCCCGGCACTGTCTAAGGAAGAAGCGAAGACGTATCTTATTCCGATGTTCAAAAAAATGGTCTCGCAATTTGAGCAAAACCCGGAACATATGATTGAGAGTTTACAGACGCAGTTTAAGGGTGATTCATTGGATATGAAGGAGTTGATTGCGTCTCAAGTGATTGGCAAAGCTTTTAACTTATTCAAACTAGGTGACACACAATATTCACTGCGTTTGCAAACTGCGGGCACCTACCCAAATCAGGATAACTATTATCTGGCCTTGCCAATCATACGCACCAAAAACCAAGCGCTGCTTGCACGTTTTAAAGTGCCTAAAACACCACAATCTAGAGCTGATTATCCCGATGCAGATGTAAGATATTTCTCACTTAGCCAAGGGGATAAACATTCCTATACGCTCCAGACGATTATTGATGTGGACATGAAAATTGACAGTGAGGGTTTCGCCAATTTTATCATCGCTAACGACACCTCAAAAATGCGATCTAAAGCCAAGTCTTTAGGTGTGAATTTCATGCCATGGAAGACCGGCGATGAAATGTTGCTGATATACCGCCACATGTTGCCAGACGCAGACTTTAAATTTGGCGTTGATAAAGTTGCTTCTTACGATAAAAGCAAACCAGCAAAGGACCAATTGGCAGTAAAAACCATTGGTGCATACGCATTGGTCGGAAAGCTTGTCTCAAATGATAGTATTGTTGATATGAAAGAATTTCCAAAGTTTTAAGCTCCGTGAACTAGGTAATCGAGACCGTACGTTTTACGCGTTGCTAAAACCCACCCGACTCAGACATGATGCCGTTAGACTTCACGAGCAAGAGGCTTAGAATATAATGGGTTGGCTTAAAAAACTGTTTTCATTTGCAGGAACAGCCAAACGCTCTGAACTGCTTAGAAAATTGGCGATAGGCATGTTTTTAGTCTGGGTGGCAGCTCTTATAGATGAACAAATCATCGGGCCATATTTATGCAGTCAGGACCCATTTAAAATAGGCTGTATTCCTGGCGAAGTAACCACAGGCTTTTCTATTGAGGATTATATTGCCGTTATCCTTATGCTAATTCCGATCGCAATTGCATTAATTGCTGTCATGGTACGCCGTCTTCATGACCATGAAAAATCGGGTTGGTGGTTATTG
>CAZXZQ010000226.1:0-4817 GCA_964645215.1 uncultured Rhizobiaceae bacterium
GGAAGAAGTTTTCTAATACAGTGCAATGGCATGAGCAACAGCATACAAAAATTGCCAAAGAATATGCCAAGGATTATGAAAAAATTATCCGCAAGACACGTTTCAAAGCGTCAACTGACTGCGATGAATTTACAATAAGCAGTATGTTTAGAGTTCAACGTGCAGCCATTAAATCCACGCGAAAGCAACGTAACTTTGATCGAAAAGATTTACGCAGAGGCGGGCGCGGCTTTAAAGCACAAAGAGACTTGTTTAGAGCTAAATAACGCTACAAAGCAGTTACATATCCATCTACAACACGTTGCACCATTGGCGCAAAATGCGCAAAAGCTGGTGTTTTCATATCGGCATGCTTACCTGCATCGTCTAGATATCTAACCTGAACAATTTCTTTGATATTCGGGTTTTTCTCAAATTCCACCACTTCATCTTCGTTCATTGGACCGCCTTGCAGATTAAGCGAGTGGATGGACGCCTCTGACAGCCGATTGAAATATTCAGGCTTGGTGGCGCATAAATAGCGTTTTGCCGCCACATGATAACGCACGCAATCGGTAATGATAGACGGGAAAAATTCCTCTAATACTTTGGCGCCCGCTTCTTCATGAAATTTGTCTTCCGTATCATCCATTGAGAACGTACCAAATTCACTGGTAAAGTGACCGATATCATGGAGGAGGGCTGCAACAATAATCTCTTCGCTTTGATTGTTTTGTTCGGCAATGGTGGCCCCCTGAAGCATATGTTCAGCCATTGTTACAGGTTCACCTAAATATTCTTCACCGCCGCGCCGCTCAAAAATATCTTCCAGAAAGGCAACGATATTATCGCGTGAAAGCGATGAGAAATCTTGAGTCATTTATTCTGCTGCCTGTTTAGATTGCGCTTCAAGGGCCGCAAGGGTTGAATTTAAACCATCCATATCTGCGTAACAGCCCTGTAGCCAGCGTGTGCCTGCACCAGAGTACGCCTTGCGCGCATGCAGAACGCGGCGATTATCCACCACAAAGCTTTCTCCGGGGTTCAGGCGAAACGTTACTTCCATTTCAGGATCATCAACTATTTCGCCCATGCGCCTGTAAGCATCATAGTAAGTTTGCATTTTGTCATAAGGCACATCGTTGATTGCGGCCGTTGAGCGGTTGTTAAAGCGCACGCCGATCAACTCTCCATCGGGTGAAAGTTCAATCATCGGACGGCGTGAGCGTAAACAAACAGCTGCTTCCCCGGCATATTCATAACGCGCGCAATATTGGCTCAACACATCAAACCATGCTTGATTTTCTTCCCGCAAACGCTCGGCAACGCGAAAGCCATCCACCACCATATTTTCACCGCCGCTTGCTGTGCTTTCAAGGCAATAAAGTACCTGAACAGTTGGGGCAGGGTCTCGATAAGGATTATCCGTATGCGCTTGCAGGCCTAACCCTGTATACGCAAGGTTGGTAGCGTTTACTTCTGTGCGCACTTCAAAATTTCGACCGTAATTGGTTTCACGCACATAGCCGAATAGGTCTACGACCTTAAACAATGCACCTTCTTCAACAGGGCCATTATTCAATTTGCCAAAGCCATAGCGTGACAAGCCTTTCAACCACTGATGAAGCGCTGCAGAGTTTGCGTTTACGGCATCAAAATCTGCTTCAGGCACATGATCATTCAGCTTCGCATCCCATGTTTCAATATCATTTGGAACCCAACCTGCGGTGTTTGGTGTGGCGCGATCATAGGCATTTTCTATAAGCCAGTTGATGTCATAGCTGATGGTTTTTTGTTCAGGGGTGAATGTAATCTCTAAGGAATTTTCAACAAGTTCAGCGCTGCTAATCTTCGTGTCGGGCGCAATATCACGCAAGGCAATTAACCGTTGGCCATTGGTCGGTGAGCGCGTTTCAACATCCCAAGCATTATCGCGCAACCATATGGCATGGAACCGCAATGTTTTATCATCGATGGAAAGTGTAAGTTCTTGTCCATTATCACTAACTAAAACCGTATGCATGGGCCTATTCCTTGCGTTGAGTCTTTTCCTAGCCGAATGATTTCATGAAGCGTTCAAAATTTCAATCATTCGTTGCAGCTCGCACAAAGAACGCATACCATTCCACAAACATGAATAAAAAGAGTAGGGGGCATTTCAATGCATGAATTAAATACAATCACGCCCTATTTTACAGTTGAAAACGGAGACCAGCTGATTGAATTTGTCCAGCATGTATTTGGTGGCATTTTGATAAAAGAAAATCGCTATGAAAATGGATGTATCCAACATGCACGCCTTGCGATAGGCAATTCGGTTATGATGCTGAATGAGAGCACGGAGAGTTACCAGACAAATGCCTCCCAAATACATCTCTATGTGGAAGATGTGAAGCTTACATATGAAACAGCATTAGAGCAGGGTGCTACATCATTGATGGAACCCAATATACGGCCGCATGGCGACTTAATGGCCGGTGTAAAAGACCCGTGTGGCAATATTTGGTGGATTGCATCTGAAGTAAAAGCAGAGTGAAGGCGAGGCCGCTACGCTTGTACAATTTTCGCAATTCGCTATAGGTAAATACGTTGGATGAATAAGACTTTTTGCAGAGGAAAACCATGAAACTGAGCGAATTCAAAGTCCTGACATTTGATGTTTACGGCACGTTGATTGATTGGGAAAGCGGCATGGTGAATGCGCTTAAGCCTTTGACGGATAAAGTGGGTGGGGATTTATCACGTGATGCAATTTTAGAAGCACATGCATATTACGAATCCACCACGCAGCGCTGGACGCCTTCCAAAAAATACTTTGAACTTCTGCCTGTCGTCTACCGCCGTTTGGCAGAAGAATGGGGCGTTGAAGTTACATGGGAAGAATGCGAAGCCTATGGCCTTTCTGTACGCCAGTGGCCGGCCTTTGATGATAGCCGCGAGGCACTTGCTTATTTGAAGAAGCACTTCAAGCTTGTTGTGCTGACAAACACAGACAATTTAAGTTTTTCTGGTTCAAATGCGCGACTAGACGTGCATTTTGATGGGGTCTACACGGCAGAAGATATTGGCAGCTATAAACCAGATGATCGCAATTTTGATTACATGATAGAAACCTTGGCTCGACAAGGCATTGAGAAACATGAGATATTACACACGGCTGAAAGTATGTTTCACGACCACGCACCAGCTAATAAACATGGACTTGCTAATTGTTGGATTTACCGCCGCCATGACAAGGAAGGCTTTGGCGCAACAATGAACCCCGGCGACATGCCCAAATATGATTTTTGCTTTAACAGCATGGCGGAATTAGCAGCAGCGCATAAAGAAGAATTGGCAGGAGCAGGATAGAGGATTGACACATAGACCCATAGTCCTTGTTACCGGCGCCAGCAAAGGCATTGGCGCATCGGTTGCCAAACTGTTTGCTAAGAATGGTTTTGATATCTGTATCAACTATCTATCTGATGAAGATGGCGCTCGCGCTGTGGTTCGTGACTGCAAAGAATCTGGTGCCAGAGCGATTGCGGCTAAGGCAGATATATCCCAAGCAAATGAAGTGACGGGAATGTTTCTTGAATGCGATGATGCACTTGGACGCGTGTCGTGTCTGGTAAATAATGCTGGGATCATAGGTAAATCAACATTACTAGAAAATCTGCCAGCCGATGCGCTTTCGCAAACGTTTCAAACCAATGTTTTTGGATCCATTTACTGCATGCAGGAAGCAATAAAACGTATGTCTACGAAACATGGTGGAGCAGGTGGCACAATCATCAATATGTCGTCACTTGCAGCTAGCCTTGGCAGTGCCAATGAATATGTGCACTATGCTGCCTCTAAAGGTGCTGTAGAAACGCTAACGATTGGGGCAGGCAAAGAACTCGCCTCATCCGGCATACGTGTAAACGCAGTTAGAGTTGGAACGACTGACACAACAATTCATGCGGCAAATGGCAATCCGGATAGGGTCAAGAAAGTTGCTGCGGCCACGCCCATGGGGCGCATTGCTGACCCAATTGATATTGCAGAAGCCGCATTGTGGCTCGCTACAGATAAATCAAAATTTGTTACCGGAACAACATTGACGGTAGCAGGAGGACTTTCCGCTTAGTCTATGGGAAACCAACAATTCACATGTGTCTAATTTTCGAGTACGATTTTGCAAATAGGAGGAGAATATGGGACAAGATACTAGAAATTTCATGGCCATGAAGGGGGCGGGGTACTATTCCCGTGCAACCATTGGTGCCAAACATGTGATGGATAATGCTGCATCGCTCGTGCTTGGAGCAATCGATCGTATGGCCGCCAGTGAAGATGATAGCCCATTCCGCATTACCGATATGGGCGCTGCTGACGGCGGTACATCGCTTGACCTTTGGCGCACTGTTTTGGCTGATATTCGAGGGCGCGTAAAATCCAAACCCGTTGAGCTTATCTATACAGACCTTCCCAAGAATGATTTCTCGCAAACATTTCAGATGACAAACACGCTGACCGATGAATTCCCACATGTTCACGTCATGGCGTCTGGCACGTCTTTCCACCAGCAAATATTACCTTCGGGAACGCTCGATTTGGGCTTTTCAGCTACCGCTTCGCATTACATAACAGATGTACCGTGCAACATTAAAGACCACGTTCATATGGTTGGTGCAGTCGCTGATGAACGTGACGCATACGCCAAAAAAGGCGCGCAAGACTGGGAAAATATGCTTGCGCATCGCGCGGCAGAATTGAAACCTGGTGGGCGCTTGTGTCTCTTTAACTTCGGTATAGACGAGGAGGGGTGTTACCTTGGCAATACAGGCGGTGTGAACATGTTTGATACGTTC
>CAZXZQ010000227.1:0-4790 GCA_964645215.1 uncultured Rhizobiaceae bacterium
CCATTATTAATTGTAAATATTAATAAATTAGTAAAAATCTATTAAAATAAGTATTGATGAAATTATATTATGAAATAGACTGATTATTTGTTCGTTTTATTGATACAATTTTATACTTTTAACAAAAAAAGCCACGCAATTTGCGTGGCTTATTACATTTATAAAGATTTTAGTTGTTGAAACTATTCTGCAGGTTCAGAGAAGGTTGCTAGGTATGCAATCACGTCTGCGCGCTCTTCTTCCTTTTTAAGCTTAAAAGACATTTTTGACTTTGCCTTTTTATCTTCAAGTTTAGCACGCAGATATTTCTTTGGATTAACCAGCCAAGCGGATAATTCTTCTTCTGTCCATACGAGGCCCGCTTCACCAGCTGCAACTAGGCTCTTGCCGTATTTGTAACCTTCTACTGAGCCTGCTGCGCGACCGACAACACCTGTAAGTTGTGGTCCAACACCATTTTCTGCACCATCGCCAATTGTGTGACATGACGAGCATTTTTTGAATAATGCTTCTCCGTTAGCTGCATCTGCAGCAAATGTAGAAGTTGAAAAGAAAGAGGTTGTTGCAGAAACTGCTGCTATCAAAAGATATTTATGCATTAATAGAAACTCCGACGATGTGTTGTTGGTGCTTTGATATCATAAATCACCAATAGTGCGTATCACGATTATGTAATGTGTCATATTAAAACTGTTACCAGCAAGAATTTCAATATCTTTAGCTGCGTCTTTTTCGACGTTTTTTGGTGTAACCTAATGTGCGCTGTATTACTTGATTGTGGAACTTTGCATCTTTCTCAACGGTTGTATGTTTTAAGCCGCGTACGCCAGTGACATTGATATTTTTTAAAGTGCCTTTGAAACCAGGTGCTTTCCGGATGACATTAGAATGCTTATCATTTGGCAGGTAGAAATTTACTACACGATTTACATTTTTACCGACTGATGTCTTAACTGTTGGGTCAAAAGCAACAACATATTGAACCTTAATACCACGTGAGCCGAGATAATTCGCCATTGCAGATGAGACATTTGCCCCAAGCGAATGGCCCATAATGACAATCGGGTAAGATACTTGTTTTTTCTTATGGCGTGCAACTATGTTTGCAGCCAATTCACGCCAAGCGCCATGATTGTAAACGCGAGCATCAATACCTCGGCGAACCATTTTAGCACCAAGTGTATCCATTCCACGAGAAAATACATTTGCTAGGCCTCGTAAAAGGTAAATCTCACCTGTGCGTGTAATTTTACCACTTACCGGGCGATTAATCTCGCTAGGCCGTTGTTTGAGTGATGAAGACTTAATAAGTTTTTGAGCTGTCGCACTTGGCTTAGCTGAATCAACTGAAGCACGGTTAGAAGAAGAACATGCCGCCAAAAATGTAAAAATAGCTAAAACTATTAGCTTGGAAACGCTTTTACCAAACACCCTGTGCATCCCTGTAATACCCTAGATTTTAATGAGCTTAGCCCATTAATATTAATTTTTTCGTTAAGAGGAAAAAGTAATTTATTATGGCTTTATTAGGGCAAATTTTGTGAAATACCAAGTAGCGATTAAAAAATGTGATCGCATATATCAATTATTTTTTCAGCTAGGCCGTAGACTAATAAATATTAGGAATGATTTTTTTTGTTTGACGCATATAATTTTTATATTCCTCGCCAAATTCATTGATCATCATTTGCTCTTCTTGCTTTACTCGAAGGAAATAAAGCGTGCCAAATCCGATGATTGCTGAAAAACCTGCTAACCAGTTGGGAATTAGGAATGCTGCACCAACAGCCCAAGCCCAAAAAGCGGAATACATTGGATGGCGAACCTTATTGTAAATTCCCGAAGTAATGAGTTTATGATCTTCGCGTAAATCCAGGCTGTGTGACCACATTTTTCCAAGCGCCTTATGCGTCACGCGGAAAAGATAAAGTGAAAATAAGAGTATCAGTATTCCAGCAATTATCATCACAACGTTCGGTTTGTAATCAAACTGAGACGGCCAGTCCAAAATTACCCAGATTGCAGGAATATATCCAAGCCCAAAAGAAGAGGCGATCATGGAAAAGCGTTCACTAAATGTGCGTGATTTTACAGAGATAGAAATTTTTCGTGATTTTATATTGGGACGAAAGCGTATTCCCCCCCAGATCACGATGAAGACAATCCAGGAAATCTTTGAGATCAGAACAAGATCAAGTGTCATTTTCTATACCAACTGCAGGAATCAAAGGGTTTATATCAATCATATCCGGTTGCCTTGCAAGTTCATCTGCGAAAAAAGGTCCAAAACATCTGAGTTGAAAATCATGATGTACGCGCTTGTCACAATATAGAATATATTGACGGTGTGCGAGATACATCGATTTCACCATTTTGCGATGCCTCTCCTTGCTCAGCGCATTCTTGAAGTTGACCCGATGGGTAATGATGTCGCTTTCCGTTTCATCAATACCCAATGGTTTGAAAGGTTCAGACTTATAAAATGAGATGAAGTCTGTCTTGGTTTGTACTTCATGCCAGACAAGGTTTTTAACCGCCAGAACATTTTTAGCAAAGCCAGTAAAATGGTTCGCACTTTTCACCAAAGCCATTTTTAAAAAGCTTGAGCCAAGCGCGAAGAACGTGACGCGTTTTCCATCCAACAATTTTGAGTTGGTTTCCAGCACATGTGAAAGTGCTGCGACCGCCCAAACAGAGCCGAAACTGTGGCCAACGATTAGGATTTCGTCATAATTTTGCGCTGAAATTTCCTGCTCTACGATTTTTGCGAATTGTGCATATCGTTCTTCAATTTCCGGGTTGGAGCGATTGCACATGTCTTTAGCAAAGCCCCAATCATTGATGGAAAGGTTCACATAAAAACGGTCGCCGGGAAATTTGCATAGGGCAAAAAAGATTATGATGCCTAGAATGATGAACGCCCATGCAGGTGTTCCAATAAGGCTCACAATGCCCCATGCGACTAGGCCAAAAATAATCATCAGCAAAATGGGATAAACCGTAAACGAGCCGTAACGTGTGCTGTGCTTAAAATATCTGAAAACTGTACCATCCAGAAAGAAGCGCATGTATTTGGGAAAGTTTACAAATAGGCTCTTCGGGTAGGACATGTTTTCATATTTGCCAATAATATCAGCCCATGAAAAATGTACGTAGCGGGTTTCTGTCTGCCAGTTTTTTGACTTGGAGGTAAAGTCGACGCTCGTGCTCAGCGCATTACCATCGTCGGGTATCTCGCTGCGTTCAAGGTCGAATGCCCAGAGTTGCGCCGTCTTCTGTCCTCCAGCTGACAAGCGTTCAAGCTGGTGCTTGGCTGAGGTGGTTTCAAATCCGGGGAAGTTGAGAACCAATCGTTTGATTTGATGCACAGGGTAATCTCCCACAATGGTACGAAATTTTCGTACCATTAGCGGTGGAGAATGTCAGCGATGTGGCAGTAATTGTCCGTGGATAAATTTGCTTACAAAAGTGTTGCTGCGTCTACCAAATGCTTCCAAACATAATCAGAGAAAGAGCGCCAGCACTCCACATGGAATGTATTTTCTTCCGTTCGCCACAAAATTATTTCTGCTTTGCCCATAATGGTGCGTGAGCATGTGCCAACCGGAAAAGCTTCCAATGATAAGTCACGCGGGCAACCGGCATTGAGTGCGGTCGCAGCATTTGGACCAGAAACGGTAATTGCCGTATTGCGGTGGTTGATGGAAACGGCGGAGTAAAGGCCCGTTTTCACTTTGTTGAGTTTGTCCTCAAGGCCTATACCATCTGCACTGATGATGAACCATTCGTCCGGTCCAATCCAAAGTGCAGACGTGTCGCCGTTTGTGACAGTTTGACCTGGCTTTTTCGGCAATGTGAGACCAATTGCCTTGCCGAGGCCAGCTATTGCTTTTTCCTCAGCACGAAGTGAGATGCGATCGCGTGCTTCCATGGGTGCTAGGGTCACGCCATTGCCGCCATAGACACGTGCTTCAAGTGGATGGATGCGTTGTGCTTCAGCCATTTACTTTACTCCCCTCTGAGTCATAGAAAATTGGCGAGCAAATCTCAGCCTTTATGATTTCATCCGGCATCGGAATATGGACTATCTCGCCCATGCGGTTATGGCCGTTCTCGATAAGCGCCATAGCAATCGAATGGCCTAGGCATTCTGACCAGTAAGATGATGTTACAAAGCCAATCATCGGCACGGGTATGGGATGGTTTGGTTCGTCGACAACTTGTGCGCCTTCTTCGAGTACTGTTTTCGGATCAAGCGTTTTAAGACCCACCAATTGGCGACGGCCTTCAGCAATCAAATCTGGGCGTTTCAAACCCTTGATGCCGACAAAGTCTTTCTTCTTCTTGCCAATCGCCCAAGCAACATTCGCATCCTGTGGCGTAACCGTTCCGTCAGTGTCCTGACCCACGATGATATAACCTTTTTCTGCGCGCATCACGTGCATGGCTTCCGTGCCGTAAGGGGTCATGCCCATTGGGGCGCCGCGTTCGTAAATAGCTTCCCAAACTTCTTGGCCGTAATCTGCAGGCACGTTGATTTCGAAACCGGTTTCACCCGTGAACGATATACGCATTAAGCGGGTAGGGATGCCGCAAATCTTGCCATGCGAGACAGACATATGCGGCTTGTTATCGTTTGAAAGGTCAATGCCCTCGACAAGCGGCTCGATGATTTCGCGTGCCTTTGGTCCCTGAACGGCAATCACGGCCCATTGTTCAGAAGTAGATGTAAGCCAGACTTTCCATTCAGGGAATTCGGTCTGGAGATAATCCTCCATGACGTTCAAGAC
>CAZXZQ010000228.1:0-4787 GCA_964645215.1 uncultured Rhizobiaceae bacterium
CTCTTCCGTGAGCTATGAATAGAAGAGATAGGATAGGCCAAGAAAGGCAATCAGCGGCAAAAATGCCAACCAAGTACGTTTCTTTTTTGTTTGTGTTTTTTCCGCTTCTTCGCTCAATAGCTCACCCTTCAGAACGGCGGCTTGCGCCTTCTTTTTCAAGTCGGGCGAGTTCTTTTCGTCTGGCTGCGTAATTTAGACGAATAAGTGTTGTCATGCCTGCGAGTACAAGAAAACTAATGGCATAAGAAGGGATTATAAAGGCTGCGTGTTCTCCAAACATTATGCTTTTACTCCCTTTACGCCGCGCGCTTGCGCCATTTTCATGGAACGGATGCGGCGAGCCAACACTTCATTGCGCATGGCCATAGTATGAAGCGTAAAGAAAAGCGCCATATAGGCAAAGGCCATGATGAGCAGCGGAATGTAATATTCCGGCGGCATGGCGGGTGTATCAAGCCGCGAAATACTTGCTGGTTGATGGAGCGTGTTCCACCAATCAACTGAGAATTTGATGATAGGCAGGATGAAGATGCCGGTCAGTGTCATAACAGCAACAGGACGTGCAGCTTCGGAAGGTTCATCGAATGCTCGGGACAATGCAATAAGACCTAGATATATTATGAGCAAAATGAGCACCGATGTCATGCGTGCGTCCCACTCCCACCAGGTTCCCCACATGGGTTTGCCCCAGAGGGAGCCAGTTGCAAGTGCCAAGAAAGTAAACGCCGCTCCGAGTGGCGCGGCGGCACGAATAGAAACATCCGCCAGCGGATGGCGCCAGACGAGCGAGCCAATTGCAGAAATTGCCATCACGCTATAGGTCATCATAGCAAGCCAAGCAGCAGGCACATGAATGAACATGATTTGGATGGTGTAGCCTTGTTGATAATCTGGAGATACGTTGAGCGAAAAATATAGCCCGACGCCGAACAGCAAAATAGTAAGGCCTGCAAGCCAGGGAATGACAGCGTTGGCAAACCCCATAAAGCGGGTTGGATTGGCATAATCCCAAAGGCTGGATTGTTTTTGAATATCAGTGGTCATGATGTGTATGTAATCGAATTGGCCATAAAATCAATCAGCAGAATGGCGCAGCATCACACTTGCCGCAAGAGGACCTAGCACAGATGTGAAGAGTGTTGTTGCACAAAGAAGCAGGAACGGAGCGGTAAACGGTGCCGGGTCTTCAATCGCGCCCTTGATGGCCGCTATGCCAAAAATTAGCACGGGAATGACAAGCGGCAAAACAAGTACAGAGATTAACATGCCTCCGCGTGGGAGTTTGACAGACACTGCTGCACCAGCGCTACCGATAAAGGCGATGGCTGGTGTGCCTACAAAGAGTGTCAGCATTGTTGCACCAATCGCAAAGGGTGAAAGATTGAGCATGATGCCGAAAAAAGGCGTTGCCAGAACGAGCGGCAGGCCAGTTGCCATCCAATGAGCAAAGCCTTTCATAAAAATTGTAATAGGAAGCCAATGGGCTTGCATCACAATCACATCGAGTGAACCATCCTCGCGGTCCTGCGCAAAGAGATGGTCAAGGCCAAGCAGGCTTGCGAGTAATGCGCCTATCCATAAAATTGCAGGAGCGAGCTTTGAGAGCAGCAAGCTATCTGGACCAACCGCAAAGGGGAATACGCTTATGACTGCCAGAAAAAAGAGGACGCCTGTCATCGCACCACCACCAGCGCGAATGCTTAACCGTATTTCTCTGATCAGGAGCGCGAGCAAATTACCCAATCTCCAATTTTTTTTCCGTCTCAATGCCTAATGGCAAATGCGTTGCAGCGATTAAGATTCCGCCATCATTACAGAATGCGTGGCAGAGGCCTGTAAACATTTTTACTGAATGTGCATCCAAGCCAGAAGTGGGTTCATCCATAATCCAGACGGGACGATCTGAGATTAATAATCTTGCGATTGAGACGCGGCGCTTTTGGCCAGCTGATAGGTAATGGAATGGCAAGTCGATTGTGTTTAAGAGATCAACCTCTTCAAGTGCTTGTTCGACTGAAAGATGCGCGTCGCCGCAGAAATTTTGCCAGAAGTCTAAATTTTCGCGAACACTAAGGGCTGATTTCATCGCGTTTTTATGGCCAAGATAATGGCAATATTCGCGCATTTCGCCTTCGAATTGCTTTCCGGTTTCATCGAGCAGGGAAACTTTGCCTTGAGACAATGGCAAGAGCCCGGCTACTCCGCGCAGCGTTGTCGATTTTCCTGACCCATTTTCACCTGTCACGATGAGCGCATCGCCAGCGGATAACTCAAATGAAATGCCTGAGACGATTTCTTGCCCGCCTCTTTCGATTGTAATATTGTCAACTATGAGTTTCATGTGCCCTATTTAGCGGGTAAATGGCGATACGCAAAGCAGCAATTTTTAGCTTTGAAAGCTCTACTCATAAATGCGTAACGTTGTCTTCACAAAGATTAGACTTTGGAAGGCTTCACACCGCGCAAATTTGTCTCTATAACAGCCTCAATTCCACGCAATTTATATTTTGCACAATCCACAACCTCATACAGATTGGACCGTTTGATGTTGAATTCTCTCGACAGTTTTAAATGTAAAACCACAATGACCGTTAATGGCAATGAATTTGTTTATTATTCATTAGCGAAGGCCGAAGAAAATGGCTTGGAAGGCATTTCTCGTCTGCCATTTTCTCTAAAAGTTCTTTTGGAAAACCTCCTGCGTTTTGAAGATGGCCGCTCAGTTACTGCTGATAACATTAAAGCTGTTGCAGAATGGTTGAACTCAAAAGGTTCTGCTGAAACAGAAATTGCGTATCGTCCGGCTCGCGTTTTGATGCAAGATTTTACCGGCGTTCCTGCTGTGGTTGATTTGGCGGCAATGCGTGACGCTACGAAAAACCTTGGTGGTGACACGGCTGCAATTAACCCGCAAGTGCCTGTTGATCTTGTGATTGACCATTCAGTAATGGTTGATTTCTTTGCCAATGAAAAAGCCTTCACTATGAATGTGGATCGCGAATATGAACGCAATGGCGAGCGTTATACATTCCTTAAATGGGGGCAGGAAGCATTTGAAAACTTCCGCGTTGTGCCTCCGGGCACTGGCATTTGTCACCAGGTTAACTTAGAGAATTTGTCACAAACTGTTTGGACCAAAGAGATTGACGGCCAAACGGTTGCTTATCCAGATACGCTTGTGGGTACAGACTCACACACAACCATGGTGAACGGCCTTTCTGTTCTTGGTTGGGGCGTTGGCGGCATTGAGGCGGAAGCTGCGATGCTTGGTCAGCCAATCACTATGCTTGTTCCAGAAGTTATTGGTTTTGAACTTACTGGGGCACTAACTGAAGGTACAACCGCTACCGACCTTGTTCTAACCGTTGTTGAAATGCTTCGCCAAAAAGGCGTTGTTGGTAAATTTGTTGAATTTTATGGTTCAGGTCTTTCTAATCTTTCATTGGAAGATCAGGCAACAATTGCAAATATGGCACCTGAATATGGCGCAACATGTGGGTTCTTCCCGGTTGATGTTGATTCAATCAAATACCTGAAAGATACAGGACGTGAAGCTGACCGTGTTGCTCTGGTTGAAGAATATGCGAAAGCACAAGGCATGTGGCGCGCAGATGACACACCTGATCCTGAGTTTTCTTCTACACTATCGCTTAATATGGCTGATGTTGTTCCTTCCATTTCTGGCCCTAAACGTCCGCAGGACCGTGTAACACTTGCTGGTGCAGATGCAGCATTTGCTGAAGCTGCAAAGACTATTAAGTCTGGAGATATCGGAACAAAAGGCGCTGAGAAGCGTTATGAAGTTAAAGGTGCTAACTACAAAATCGACGATGGTGATGTTGTTATCGCCGCTATTACTTCATGTACCAATACATCAAACCCGTCTGTGATGATTGGTGCTGGTCTGTTAGCGCGTAATGCACGTGCAAAAGGCTTGAGTGTTAAGCCTTGGGTTAAAACGTCGCTTGCGCCTGGCTCGCAAATCGTGACGGACTATCTTGAAAAAGCAAACCTGCAAGATGATCTTGATGCGATGGGCTTTAACCTTGTGGGCTATGGCTGTACGACATGTATTGGTAATTCAGGCCCGCTTCCGGAACCAATTTCTAATGCCATCAACAATAATGATGTGTTAGCGACTTCTGTTCTGTCAGGTAACCGTAACTTTGAAGGACGCGTCAGCCCGGATTGTCGTGCAAACTATTTGGCTTCACCGCCATTGGTTGTTGCATATGCAATTGCAGGTTCTATGCATATCGACATTACAAAAGAAGCACTTGGACAAGACCAAGATGGCAATGATGTTTTCCTAAAGGACATTTGGCCTTCAACAAAAGAGATTGCGGATCTTATCCGCACTTCCATCAATGAAGACATGTTCCATAGCCGCTATGGCAATGCCTTCAAAGGGGATGCCGGTTGGCAGGAAATTGAAGTTTCTGGTGGTGAAACATATGGTTGGTCTGAAAATTCAACATACGTTCAAAACCCACCATATTTTGATGGCATGACGATGGAGCCTGAAGCAATTGAAGACATTCAAGATGCTCGCATTCTTGGTCTCTTCGCAGATTCAATAACAACAGACCATATTTCACCTGCCGGTTCGTTCAAGGCAGAAACACCTGCGGGTGGTTATTTGACTGATCGTCAGGTTCGTCCGATTGACTTCAACTCATATGGTTCGCGTCGCGGTAACCACGAGATCATGATGCGCGGTACATTTGCTAATATCCGTAAAAAAAATCAGATGTTGACTGATGTTGAAGGCGGTTTCTCAAAGCATT
>CAZXZQ010000229.1:0-4762 GCA_964645215.1 uncultured Rhizobiaceae bacterium
AGTGCTAAAAATTTCTTCACGCTTGGTTTTTGGACATTCGCTTTTTTAAGCTTTCGCTCAATATTTCGCCAAAGTTATGACGATCCGATATAATTCTTATTTCTTCCGTCCATATATCTCTGTTTTTTTGAAAAGTCATACTGTCAGGTATATATAAAAATGTATTAGCCTTCCGGAGGGTTCATTTAATGAATTTTAAAACTGCATTTAAATCAATTTCAAAATTACCTATTGCGTCTGCACTTGCTTT
Source organism: uncultured Rhizobiaceae bacterium (assembly GCA_964645215.1). Lineage (GTDB taxonomy): Bacteria > Pseudomonadota > Alphaproteobacteria > Rhizobiales > Rhizobiaceae > JAALLB01. Next base: position 251 of record CAZXZQ010000229.1, read on the forward strand.
ATCGATAGTCGTAGCGCCTGCCATTACAGCGCCTTCAACCAGCATTGTGCATGCGCAAGGACCAGCTTCAGTTGCAGATTTGGCTGATGGTTTGATGGCTGCTGTGGTGAATATCTCAACATCGCAAAAAGTTGCCGAGCGCCGCAGCAATCGTAATGCGCCGCGCCCGCAAGTGCCGGAAGGTTCACCATTTCAGGATTTCTTTGATGATCTTTTCCCACGTGATGGGGAAGAAGGTGGGAATGGGAGAAGAAGCCCTCGCTCCCGCTCGTCACTTGGTTCAGGGTTTGTGTTGGATGCAAAAGGCATCATCATAACCAATAACCACGTGATTGCAGATGCGGATGAGATTATTGTTAATTTCAGTGATGGTTCAAAACTAACTGCAGAACTTGTAGGCACCGACCCTAAAACAGATATTGCCGTTTTGAAGGTAAAGCCGGAAACGCCGCTTACGGCTGTTCCGTTTGGTAATTCAGATAAAGCACGTATTGGTGACTGGGTTATGGCTATCGGCAATCCGTTTGGTCTTGGTGGTACTGTAACGCTTGGTATTGTGTCGGCTGTTGAGCGTGATATCTCGTCTGGCCCTTATGATAATTATATTCAGACTGATGCATCGATTAACCGAGGTAACTCGGGTGGTCCATTGTTTAACATGGCTGGTGAAGTTGTTGGCATTAATACGGCGATCATTTCACCATCAGGTGGGTCGATTGGTATTGGCTTCTCAATTCCAGCTAACCTTGCGACAGGTGTTGTTGATCAACTCGTCGAATTTGGTGAAACGCGCCGCGGTTGGTTGGGTGTTCAAATCCAAACTGTAACAGATGAAATTGCAGAAAGTCTTGGCCTTGAAGAGGCTTCAGGTGCGCTTGTTGGTGGTGTTGTGAAAGATGGCCCCGCTGAAGCAAGTGGCATTAAGTCAGGTGACGTTATTCTTAATTTCGACGGTCAAGCTGTTGCAGAAATGCGTGATCTTCCACGTATTGTGGCAGAAACTGCCGTTGAAAAAGAAGTAGACGTTGAAATTCTTCGCAAAGGTGAAAAGCAAACGATCAAAGTTGTGCTTGGCCGTTTGGAAGATGGCGAGAAGAAACTTGCATCCCTTTCAACGGGTGAAGAAGAAAGTGCCGAAGAGCCTGAAGTTAAATCTATTCTTGGTATGAAGCTTTCCGCTTTGACGGATCAGCTGCGTGAAGAAGGCAAACTTAATGAAGATGTCAAAGGCTTGGTAATCACTGAAGTTGAAGGCGGTACTGCTGCTGAAGATAAGGGCATCAAAAAAGGTGAGATTATTGTGCAGATTGGGCAAGAGCCGGTTGAAAGCTTGGCAGATGCGCAAGAGCAGCTTGAAAAGCTTGAGAGCGATGGCCGCAAGAATGCACTCTTGATGGTTTCCACACCAACTGGCGATATCCGCTTTGTTGTGGTTCGCATTGAGTAGTGTTGTCACTTAATAAATTTCATGAAGGCGCTTGAGAAATCTGGCGCCTTTTTTGTTTGTCATCACGCGTGTATTGCATTAAAAAGTTTATGTTCTCAGGGCGGGGCGAAATTCCCCACCGGCGGTATGCAAATCTATTTGCGAGCCCGCGAGCGCTTTTGAAGAATTCTTTAAAAGGTCCAGCAGATCAGGTGAGATGCCTGAGCCGACGGTTATAGTCCGGATGAGAGAGAATGTATGCGGCTAGCACAATATTTGTGTTTGCCTTGCATGCGTGATCGCCTTGGTGACGTGTCTTGTTGCAGAAAAAGGAGATCACGATGACACACACCAAATATGCATTTATTAAAGCCAATTGGCATTCAGATATTGTGAGCCGTTCACTTGAAGGGTTTTGTAATATTATCCCTAAAGAGCAGGTTGAAGTCTTTGACGTACCGGGTGCATTTGAAATGCCATTGCTTGCAGATAAGCTTGCACGAACCGGGAAATATGAGGCCATTATTGCCTCTGCATTTGTAGTTGACGGTGGCATTTATCGACATGAGTTTGTAGCAGATGCCGTGGTGCAAGGCTTGATGCGGGTAGGGCTTGATACGAAAATCCCTGTTTTATCCGTGTCTTTGACGCCGCACAACTATCAGGAAACAGATGAGCATAACGCATTCTTTAAGGAGCACTTTGTCAAGAAGGGTGAAGAAGCCGCAAATGCCGTTCTGATGTTGGAGCATACAAATGCAATGCTTTCCGGCTGAATAAATTGATTCAAAGAAGCTTGTTAAATTTCTGTTATCATTGGGTTTTTTAGGAAATAACTTCTTCTTCTTTATACCCTTGCACATATAGCAGGCTTGATAGATCTCCGTGGTCTATCTTAATGCTGGCTTCTGCCGCGACGGTAGGTTTTGCATGAAGTGCTACGCCTGTTCCCGCTGTCTGAAGCATAGGTAGGTCGTTTGCGCCATCGCCTACTGCGATAAAATCATCCGGCGTCAGCCCACGCGTATTGGCGATGTTGTGCAGTTGGTCCACCTTCGCGCTTGCACCCAGAACAGGTAAGCGAACCTTGCCTGTTAGTTTGCCATCATCTTCAATGAGTTGATTGGCATGATGTTCATCAAAGCCTAGTTTTTTGGCGATGCGTGAGGTGAACTGCGTAAAGCCACCAGAGACGAGCGCTGTGTATGCACCATTTGCTTTCATCGTTTTGAGAAGTATTGCGCCGCCTTTGGCAAGCGTAATACGTTTCTTGATAAGCTTATCAATCACCGTAGCATCAAGGCCCGCCAGCAACCCGACGCGTTCGTGAATTGCATCTTCAAACGGAATTTCACCATTCATGGCTTTTGCTGTGATTGCAGAAACTTCGTCCTTGAGCCCAACTTCTGCGGCAAGTTCATCAATGCATTCCTGATCGATCATGGTGGAGTCCATGTCGGCGATCAGTGCTTTCTTTTTTCGATTACTTGCTTTTTGGATAACGAAATCGATTGGCTTATTTTCCGTGAGTGATCGTAGCGCATTGGCGCACATGCGCTCAGTAGCCCCTTCCATCAACGGAAAGTCGCAGGCAATGCCTTCTGCCAACCAATTAATTTCAATCGCGCCGACACTTGCTCTTGCCATTTCTACCAGTTCGGGCGAAAGATCGCGAGTGTCTGGATTAGCGATGAGTGTTGCAACAAGTGGCATTGGATAAAACCCGATGGAAATAAAACAAAAAGTTATTTTGATTGCGGGGCCAACTGCCAGCGGCAAGACCTCGCATGCCATCAGACTAGCGCAAGCCAATGACGCTGTCATCATCAATACAGACTCGATGCAGATTTATGCAGACTTAAGAATTATTACCGCGCGGCCAGATGATGAGGAATTAGCAAGCGCACCGCATCATTTGTTTGGATTTGCTCGTGGCGATCAGCCATATTCGGTTGCTCACTGGTTGCAAGATGTTGAGCCTTTGCTCAAGCAATTTTTAGAGGAAAGCCATAAGGTGATTTTTGTCGGTGGTACCGGGCTATACTTTAATGCTTTGTTGGAGGGTTTTTCTCCTATGCCTGACATTAAAGACGATATTCGGCAAAAATGGCGGGCGGATGATTTAACTGCAGATTTGCTTCACGAGGCTTTATCTGAGCTTGATCCTATCGCGGCCAAAGAACTACGCCCCAGTGACCGTCAACGCATGATCCGTGCCTTAGAGGTTTTTGAAAGCACTGGGCGTTCTATTCTTGATTGGCAAAAAGAAAAAGACGAACCGCTGCTGAAGGGACTGGATGTTTGCAAAATTCTAATTATGCCAGAGCGTTCACTGCTTCATGAACGGATCAATCTGCGGTTTGACCAAATGGTGAAAGAGGGTGCGGTACAAGAAGTAGACGAGCTTTTAGCAAAAGACTTACCGCCAAGCGCATCTGTTATGAAAGCAATTGGTGTGCCGCAGTTTAAGGCATATCTTGCAGATGAAATCTCACTTCAAGAAGCAATCGAGAAAGCCAAAGCCGCCACGCGCCAATATGCCAAGCGGCAGTGTACTTGGTTTAATAACTCATTTGATGATGAGTGGGAACGGACGTCTAAGTAAGGTTTCCATCACTATCCACCACCAGCCGATGTAGTAATTCGGACAGATTTTCTAAATCCTCATCACTCCACCGATCCGCGAATATCTGTCCGGCCTTTTTGGTAAAGGTAGCTCTGCCTTCTTGTAGCCGTTCAAGGCCAACTTCTGTTAGCACGACGAAGGCAAGACGCGCATCGCGCTCATCTGCCTGCCGAGTGAGAAAACCCAGTTTTTCCATTGGCATCGCCATCCGAGTAACAGTTGAAGCATTAAGATGCATACGCTTGGCAAGCTCAGTTCGCGAAAGACGGCGCAGGTCCGCGCGTTCCAGATGCATCATCAGGAAAAACTCGTTCACAGACAGGCCGTGAATGGATGAAAATTCTCCTGCCAATCGCGCTTTGATGCGGTCTGCAGATTGGAGAAGGCGGAGTGTGTTTGTAAATTTAATATCGGTCATATGAGTGGTGTAATGCAATATACTTGCAAACGCAAGTATATT
>CAZXZQ010000230.1:0-4706 GCA_964645215.1 uncultured Rhizobiaceae bacterium
GAACTCTCGACCTCCTCATTACCAATGAGGTGCTCTACCACTGAGCTACTGCAGCATAGGCCAGAGTTTTGTCTTTCTGACCATACATTATTTACAATGTATAAGCGTGGAAGCCTTCTGCCATAGCCATTTGCCCCTTGCAAGGCAAAAAACCGCGTTTTAAGACAGAACGCATAAAGCTTTAAAAATCCAAGAGTTGAATTTATGGACCGTCAGGAAATCAAAGGCAAAAAATTAAAGTCTGCCCTGCGTGACAATTTGAAAAAGCGTAAAAGCCAGGCACGCAAGCTTGATGGGGAAGAAAAGGATTTCTCCATAAAACTGCGCACGCGCGAAATCATAAAAAAGCCTATTTCAGAAGACAAATAGCAGCCCACACACATTAACCCTTTTATTTCGTTTTGCTTGAACCAACAGGGTTAATCCTTTATGAAGGTTTTTCTTCGTAAATTGCGGCACAAAACAGTTTCACCTTAGAGACTGCACACAGAATTAGGGATAATTATGGATAGTATTGTTGTAACTGGTGGAAACCGCCTTAATGGAACAATTCCAATTTCAGGCGCAAAAAATGCAACACTTCCATTAATGATCGCTTCCCTTTTATCAGCAGAACCACTTATTCTTGAAAATGTGCCAGATTTGGCGGACGTAAACTCACTTGTCAAAATTCTAAGCAACCATGGCATTGATTACCGTGTTGAAGGTAAGCGCCGCGAAGGCAATGGCTGTGATGGCCGGACCATCCATTTCAATGCAGAAGAAATCGTAGACACCACCGCACCTTATGAGCTTGTATCCAAAATGCGTGCAAGCTTTTGGGTAATTGGCCCCCTCCTCGCTCGCATGCACAAAGCGACGGTGTCTCTGCCAGGTGGCTGCGCAATTGGCCAACGCCCGGTTGATTTGTTTATTGATAGCCTTGCAGCAATGGGTGCAGATATTAAAGTTGAAAATGGATATGTGATTGCAGAAGCAATAGGCGGCCTTAAAGGCGCTACATATACATTTCCTAAAGTTTCTGTTGGTGCAACGCATGTAGCAATGATGGCTGCAACGCTTGCTGATGGCACGACAGTTTTGGAAAATGCTGCGCGTGAACCGGAAGTGGTTGACCTAGCAAATTGCCTTATCGGCATGGGTGCAAATATTAAAGGCGTTGGCACTTCTACCCTCACCATTGAGGGCGTCAAAGAATTGCACGGCCATCGCCACCGCGTATTACCAGACCGCATAGAAACCGGCACATTTGCCATGGCTGTTGCGATGACTGGCGGAGACGTATTGCTAAAAGGTGCGGAGCCTTCAACACTTCAAGACGCACTTGATAAACTGGTTGAAGCAGGTGTTACAATAGAACCAAAGAATGACGGCATCCGCGTTGCGCGTAATGGTGCAGCACTTAAACCGGTTGATATTGCAACGGATCCCTATCCTGGTTTCCCGACAGACCTTCAAGCACAATTCATGGCATTGATGACTAAAGCAGATGGCGTTTCGAACATCCAGGAAACCATCTTTGAAAACCGCTTCATGCATGTTCAAGAACTTGCCCGTCTCGGCGCAAAGATATCCGTCAGCGGTAATAATGCAGAAGTAACCGGCGTTGACACACTTACAGGCGCAGAAGTTATGGCAACGGATTTACGCGCGTCTGTTTCGCTTGTGATTGCAGGGCTTGTTGCAGAAGGCAAGACAACTGTCAGCCGTGTTTATCACCTTGACCGCGGCTTTGAGCGATTAGAGGAAAAGCTAACCGCTTGTGGCGCACAGATCGAGCGTGTCTCTCACTAAATTATTCCGCCTGAATGATGCTAATTCCTTGAACTTTGCGGAGATAAAGCATAGTTCATGGGTTAACGCTAAACAGGATTACTAGAAATGTCCCAACTCAAACTCATGGCACTCGACAAAGAGGACTTACAAGTCATCTCTGGTTGCTGTCAAGATGCTATTCTCAAAGTCGGTGATCTTGATTATCTTTTCAGCGAAAAGCGCTTTGTACTGTCGCTCAATCGGTTTGCATGGGAATTGGAAAAATCTAAAAACGAACCCGATGAGCGCCGTCGTTCTGTTTTGCATTTTGAGCGCGTCACAAGCGTGAAAGTCTCCGGCATTGACCGCAATGACAAAGAAACCATCCTTTCTCTACTTGCAGTGATGTTTGAACAAACAGATGAACCAAGTGGCGAGATCGAACTTGTGTTTGCCGGTGATGGCGCCATAAAATTGGAAGTCGAATGCATTGAAGCGCAGCTTGCAGACATGCCTGCTGCATGGGCTGCTAAAGCTCGTCCAAACCATGATGACTAGAATACTATAATGGCAATAAGACTTCACCACGATCAACCTGATTTTGCTGACTCATTTCAAGCTCTGCTTGAGCAAAAACGTGAGACATCCGTTGATGTAAATGCAGTTGTCCGCGATATCATTGCAGATATTCGTAAGCGCGGTGATACAGCACTTTTTGAATATACGTCAAAGTTTGATCGCTTGGATTTAAATGCCGAAACCATGTGTGTGAAACATGATGAGATAGCGCAGGCGGCAAGTTCAATTGATCCCGAAACACGTGCTGCATTGAAACTTGCCCATGACCGCATCAAATCTCACCACGCGCGCCAATTACCGAAAGATGATTTTTATACAGACCCAATCGGCGTAGAGCTCGGTTCTCGCTGGACAGCGGTCGATGCTGTTGGCTTATATGTTCCAGGCGGCACGGCTAGTTATCCAAGCTCCGTATTGATGAATGCAGTTCCAGCAAAGGTTGCAGGTGTTCCACGTATCGTGATGGTTGTCCCCTCACCGGATGGCGAACTTAACCCGCTTGTTCTTGCAGCAGCACATTTGGCGGGTGTTGATGAAATTTACAAAATCGGCGGTGCGCAGGCCGTGGCCGCTCTTGCCTATGGCACAGACACAGTCAAACCGGTTGTGAAGATTGTCGGCCCTGGCAATGCATTTGTTGCGGAAGCAAAGCGACAAGTCTTTGGACAGGTCGGCATTGATATGATTGCAGGGCCATCTGAAGTCTTGGTCATTGCCGATGCAAATAACGACCCAGATTGGGTGGCGATTGATCTACTTGCTCAAGCCGAGCATGATACATCTGCGCAATCCATTTTGATCACAGATGATGAAGCATTTGCTTCTCGCGTTGAAGAGGCGGTTATTGCACAACTTTCCACCCTGCCCCGCACAGAAATCGCCACCAAAAGCTGGCATGATTTTGGTGCAGTAATCATCGTCAAAGACATGAAACAGGCAGCCAAGCTTGCAAACGAAATTGCAGCTGAACATCTAGAAATTATGACAGCAGACCCTGACGCTGTATTTGCTGACATTCGAAATGCAGGTGCCGTTTTCTTGGGCCGCCATACACCGGAGGCAATTGGCGACTATGTCGGCGGCTCTAACCACGTATTGCCAACCTCGCGTTCAGCTCGCTTTTCATCTGGCCTTTCCGTGCTTGATTACATGAAGAGAACCTCGATATTACGATGTGGCCCCGAGCAATTAGAGGCGATTGGTGGCGCAGCACAAGCATTGGCAAGCGTTGAAGGGCTTGAAGCGCATCGTAAATCAGTATCTATTCGAGGAAACAAATAGTCACATCGCTTTTTGAAGGGAATTGAAGTGCCGGAGGAGGCAAACAGCAATAATCGTTTAATTGAGGTCGTGCTAGACGATGCCTCTATCGGACGTGCTACACCTGATGTGGAGCACGAGCGCGCTGTTGCAATTTTTGACCTTATTGAAGAAAACAGTTTCCATCCTTTGGGCGATGATGTGGGGGGGCCTTATAAACTTGTTCTTTCGACATTAGATGGCAAACTCATTTTTGATATCTCACGTGAAAGCGGTGAAAAAGTTATCGCACATGTATTGTCACTCACTCCATTTAAGAAAGTGGTGAAGGATTATTTCCTGATCTGTGAAAGTTATTATGAAGCAATTCGAACGTCCTCACCAAGTCAAATCGAGGCAATCGATATGGGCAGACGCGGCCTTCACAACGAAGGTTCACAAACGTTGAGTGAGCGTCTTGATGGCAAAATTGAGATTGATTTTGATACATCACGAAGGCTTTTTACATTGATTTGCGTCCTGCATTGGCGGGGCATTTAATGAGCAAAGAAAACATGCCTTCCTCGGTTCTTTTTGTATGCAATATGAACCAAATCCGCTCACCTATAGCCGAGTTTCTTACACGCGACATTTATGGTTCTAAAATTTACGCCCAATCCGCAGGCATATATATAGGCGACAGTGACCCATTCATGCATTCAGTTATGGAAGAACGCAAAATTGACTCCACAAGCCATGAACCAGAAAGCCTTGAACAATTAGAAGATTCTTTCGTTGACCTCGTCATTATGCTCACAACACAGGCAAAAGACGCATGTGAGGACTTCTTTAAAGGGCAATCTGTAACTTTAGAATTTTGGGATACTGAAAACCCATCCATTGCTGTCGGCAATCGCCAATCAGTGCTTGCAGCATATAGACAAACAAGAATTGAACTTGAAGATAAAATTCGCAAACGGTTCGGATAAACCAATTTACCAACGTTTTGGATATTTCTATTCACAAATGCGCTTTACTGATATAGGTTCGCGCCAAATCACAATGCAATTTGTATTGTGCAACACATTATACATCAAAGAGGCAGAATGGCTAAAGAAGAGGTTCTCGAATTT
>CAZXZQ010000231.1:0-4703 GCA_964645215.1 uncultured Rhizobiaceae bacterium
TTCCAAAATAATTATCAAAAACCAAAAACACCACTCACTAAAAATTTCATCTGATTTAGACCAACAATTAGAGGCATCAGAAATAAAGGTTATTAATTCTGATGAAATCAACGAAGATATTTTGCCTACCAGAGCGGAAGTGGAAAACAACTTCTATAAAGAATTTGCAACTGCAGTTGCAAGCAATGGAAGCCTCTCTAGTGAAATCTTATTAGAGAGCAATCTTTTAAATATAGAGGCGCACAAACAATCATTATTACCACAAATCATTCCTTCGTCATCGTTAGATCAAGATGGAAACCCACGCGTTGAACTTAATATAAATCAAGCAATCTTCGACAATGGTAGATATGATGCCGGGAAATTTAGTCTAGAGGCTGACTATGAAGCCGCAGTTGCAGAACATGAAGTTACAATCAACGACAAAGTTTTTAAGGCTCTAAGGGCATATTTCAGGCACTATCAATCAAAGAAGCTAAATAAAATCTCAGTAGACGCATCGAAGTTCTTTGCGCAGCTTAGACGTAAGGCAAATTCTCGACTTGATGGCGGCATAGGCAAAATCTCAGAGAGCAATCTCTTTAGTTTAAAATTCCTTGAGACCAAAACTGAAGCGGATGAAGCTTTTGCCGACAGTATAATTGCAGAAGCTGAATATAAATCCCTCACAGGCGGTAAAGCGTTTTCTCAATTACCAAAACGGCTTGGCTTACCAACACACTCATTAAAGCCGTTAAGCGTATTACAAGCAGAAGCAGCACATAATCAGGCGATTGGTCAGTTGGATGTAGAGCAAGCAGCAATGCTGCCCGAGTTATCAATTGCCGGCAATAGCGTCATATACTCAGGCGACCCAAATGATGATGAAGATACAGATTTGCGCTTACAGTTTTCACTAAGCCAACCCATTTACTGGGGTAAGAATAACGCACTTGAAGCACGCAAAACAGAAGCGTTTGCAGCTGAAACAAAAGTTATTGAGGAACGCAAGAAAGCCAAAATTAGATTAACGGAATTAAGATCTCAAATTAAAGAACTTGAGGTGCGTCTACCGGACAGTAAAAAATTGATAAGATCTGCCGAAAGAAGATCAAATGGTTTTGAAGAGCAGTTTCTGGCTGGGCAGGCAAGCATCTCAGACATCATTGGCATGATTGACACTGTAAAGCGCGCAAAACGCAGCGCCACCGAAATGGAATATGCAATACTTAACGCAGAATTAGAAATTGCAAATATCCTTGGTATTCTAGTTCCGGCAAGCTTCAGAAAATAATATCAAGGCTCTCTAAAAGCCTCCGTGGTTTTAAACAGTGGTTTCAGCAAATACCTGAAAACAGTATTACTGCCCACATGCAATTCAGCGTCAGCTAGCATGCCTGGCCGTATATCTATTTGCTTTTCTGAAAAGGCGATTGCTTCACGATCCACAGAAATCAAAACCTTATAATACGGCTCCGCATCACGTGAACTCTGGTCCTCAAAGGTATCCGCACTGACATGAGAGACTTTACCTGCAAAGGAACCATAAACTGTATAATCATAAGCAGAAAGTTTTACTGTCGCCGGCATATCAGGGAAGATAAAAGCAACATCTTTAGGGGTGATTTTTACTTCAATCTTTAGCTCATCATCCAGCGGGGTTAATTCAAGAATTGGCTCACCCGGAGGTGCCACACCACCAATAGTCGTGATGATGATCTTATTCACAATACCCCGCACAGGCGCTAATAGGGTTGTTCTACTAAGCTGATCTTTGCGAATGTTTAAAGTTTCACGCACTTGATTAAACTCAGTCAGCGTCTTGGAATATTCATCGGATATTGACAATTGATATTCGCTTTTATGCGCTGCCAAATTTGAATGTGCTTCATTTTCAGCTTGCTGTGCTTTTAACAAATCGATTGTTGGCGAGATTTTTCTTTTGGTCAAACCAACTAACATTTCTACCTCGCGTTGCTGCAATTCCAACGTACTTTCAAGGGAGCCAAGCTTGGTCTTATATTCCTGTTGACGTGCATTGAAATATTGAATTTCTGAACCTGCCACCTTCGGTGCACGCTTGAAGAGATCATCATTTAATACAAAATATTCTTGTCTAGCGATTTCGGCTTCTAGTCTTAGTAGTTTAATCTGTAAGGCAAGCACCTGACTTTCAAGCTCTCTAAATGAGCCTTTAAACTTCGCGTCACTCAATCGCGCAAGCACCTCATTTTTTTCAACAACTTTACCTTCCCAGACATTAAGCTCAGAGAGTATGCCGCCTTCTAGACTTTGAATAACTTGCGTTTTGCTGATTGGAACAACTGTCCCCGGCCCCCGCACAATTTTGTCGAGAGAAGCAAAGCTCGACCAGGTCACAAACATGAAGACAGTAAAACTGACCAGCCAGATCATGATACGCCCAGGTTTACCTGATAAACTGTCAGGCTGTCTCGCGGAGTTCGTCATTTGCAGCATCCGTTTTTGGTGAGGAGTTTGTTTGTAATTGTTCAATAACCGATTGCGTATCACCCTTCATGGAGATCTCCCCATTTGAGAGGACAACAACCTGATCGACAATTTTTAAAAGTGGCATTCGATGGGTGGTTATGAGCGCCGTCCGGCTCTCAAGCCATTGTTTGAGATTTTGAATGAGTTTCAACTCAAGCATTTGGTCGAGACTTGCCGTTGGCTCGTCAAGCAAAACTATTCTTGGGTCATCAAGGTATAACCGCGTAAGACCGACGCTTAATTTCTGGCCGGTTGAAAGCCCGTCTCCACCATCGGCAATCTCCAAATCAAGACCAAGCGGATGGTTCTTAACAGCTCGATCAAGACCAGAAAAGGCAAGTGCTTCCAAGAGCTGTAATTCACTTACATCATGCTTGCCCATTAAGATATTGTCGCGAAGTGTCCCTGAGAAGAGCTTCACTTCCTGAGGAAGGTAACCGACATTTCTGCGCACATCTTCGGGATCAATCTGTTTTAAATCCATATTGTCGACAAAGATTTGCCCAGAGGATGGAGAATATAAACCGGATAACAATTTCAACAGGCTTGATTTGCCTGAACCATTACTGCCCAACACCGCAACGTTTGTACCTGAAGGAATAGTAAGATGCTTAATATTGAGCGCTGGCGGCTGGTCTTCTTGATAAGAAAAGCCAAGTTCCTGTAAATGTACATCACCTTTAAAAACCTCACGCCTTGCGAATTGCCGATCAACCGGCCTGTCCTGATTGGACTTAACAATCTCATCCAACATCGTGAGCGAAAGCTTCACCTGCTGCCAGCGGGAAATCATGCCTGAGAGCTGCGTAACCGGTGAAAGGGTTCGCGAACAAAGAATACTGACCGCGATAATACTACCAACAGTCAGCTCACCTAAAAACAAAAGATAAACACATGCTACCACTGATGAAACATATGTCAGCTGTTGGACGCCACTTGCCCAATAGTTGAGTTTAACCGAAAGCGCGCGTTGTTCTGTTGTCTTTGTTGCATTTAGAAGAATGATCTCTTCCCACTTGCGTTGAAAAAATGATTCACCTCGCGTGGTTTTAATGGTTTCATGTCCGTAGACAGCTTCGGTAAGCAGCTTGTTTGCAGCAGACGAGCCGCCCAACATTTCCTCCGCAAGCTTTGTCATCTTAGATCGAGCAAATACACTGGGTATGATAATGAGAACCATGCCTGTAACAATCACCCAAACTGCGGGCCCGGCTATCCCGTATATCAACAACAAAAAGATAATGACAAAAGGAATATCTGCGACAGCACCGATTGTGGCCATAGTGAAAAATTCTCGCACCGAATTAAACTCGCGAATTGAATACAGCAATGAGCCTGGTGTCCCGGGTCGGGTAGAAAGATGCATGCCCTGCAATTTTTCAAAGAGCTGCGCACTTAAATCAATTTCCAATTTCTTGCCCGACACATCCATCAGATAAGACCTAGAAATACGCAACACCGCCTCCATTATGATCGCAAGACAACAGCCTGAAACCAAAACCCACAATGTCGCTTCAGAATTGTTTGGAATAACGCGGTCATATACTTGCATCGCAAAGAGTGAGACAACGACAGCAAGGCAGTTGGCGACCAGACTGCCAAGCGTAATGTCAAACATTAGTCCTTTCTGATTGCGAAACCTCCCCCAAAACCAATGGTCTTTCGAAGCCTCACCAACATGCCGACGTTCAATATCTGCAATCGATGCACGCGCTATAAGAACAGTACCGGTATATTGTTCCTCAAAATCCTTTGTAGAAAGAAGATGCTGCCCTTCTCCAACATGTGCATCAATGCAGACAAAAGAGTTCTTGTGGCATTCAATAACAACCTGCCAGCTTCCATCATTAAAAAGGGCAAGTGCTGGCAAATGCTTTGCTTTGATCTTTGATATGTTTTTAATGCTTGAAGAAAGGCCAAGTCGCTTCAATGCACGAATAGCTAGAGCCTCCGGCAAATCGCCCGACTCAACGGGCAACCCAACAAGAAAATCCTCTTTTGATGAAGGTTTACCAAGAAAGCTTGCGTATACAAGCAACCCATCCAGCAATGGGGTTTGCGTATGTTTGGTAACGAGTTGCTCCTCAACATGCGCAGTTAATTCATTTGCTTTTATTTCAGGCGAATCAGTCATAAAGTATTTATACTTTAATAATTTATAAATTAAAAATAAAATGTCAGGAAAAAATCAAGTTTCAGTAAAAAATATTTTT
>CAZXZQ010000232.1:0-4701 GCA_964645215.1 uncultured Rhizobiaceae bacterium
TTTGCAAGCAAAAACCGCTCTTCACTCTGCGTGGGGCTTTCAGATGAAAGCCAACTATTAGACTTATGAGGTTTTTATTTGAAAGCCCCGCAAGTTTAATTATGACACTGATCGAAAGGCACGAGTGAATATACCAACACGGCCGTCATCCCGGCTCACAGTAGTGGCCGGTATGACGGAGAACAGGTTTGCGCCATAAAACCACTCGCAACATCTAAACCCTAGTGCTAAACATAGACCCATGAATCACTTCAAATTAGATCCACGCCTAGAAGGCGATACGATAAAAATTGCTGATCTTGATACATGCGAATTACGCTTGATGGATGACAGTCGCTGGCCATGGCTGATATTAGTGCCTCGGCTCGAAGGTGCGGTTGAATGGCATGAGCTTTTTACCGATCAGCGGCAAGATATTGATTTTGAAATTTCAAATGTCGCGAGCATTTTAAAATCGCTCACCGGATGCCAAAAAATTAACATCGCCTCGCTTGGCAATGTGGTAAGCCAGTTGCACATTCATATTGTTACAAGAAATGAAGGCGACCCAAATTGGCCAGCGCCTGTTTGGGGTTTTGGTGAAAAAGTGGCTTACAAGCCAGAACAGTCCGCGCAATTAATTGAGACTATCCAAGAACAATTAGGCGTATGATGATATGAACTTCGACGACATCAAATCGCCAGAGCCAAGTGCGCTTGTTGGATTTTCACAAAACACGCTTATTCGTGATGCTGAAAACCGAGATGAAGAAACGATCAAACAAGCTTTTGAAAATCCGAATACGCGATATTACTTATTTACTTCTGGCAAGGTTTTGATACTCAAAAATGAAACCCCGCAAGCATATTTTTCACTTGAAGAGGCTCGCCAGTTTCAAACCTATGAAGAGCGTGCAATCTTGCTAGGTGATGCGGAAGACGGCCCACGAATTGCGCTCCCTGTAAAACAAGATGTGGACGCACTTGAGCCCCCTTGGGCAGCCTATGATTTACGCAGTCTTCTTTATTCAAGCTCGATTCGTAAAGAAGATGCAGGCGCAATCGCGCAAGGATCAAGCCTCTTATATTGGCATTCAACCAACCGGTTTTGTGGAAAGTGCGGAACAGCGTCCGAAATGAAGATCGGCGGCTATCGCCGTGACTGCCCAGCTTGTGGGCATAAGATTTTCCCGCGCACGGACCCGGTTGTTATTATGCTCACCGTTAAGGGTGATAAATGCCTGATGGGCCGAAGCCCACATTTTCCTGAAGGTTGGTTTTCAACCCTTGCCGGTTTTGTAGAGCCAGGCGAGACAATGGAAGACGCGGTGCGCCGTGAGACGTTTGAAGAAAGTGGTATTCGTGTGGGCAAGGTCAAATATTTTGCGAGCCAGCCATGGCCCTTCCCGCATTCGCTGATGATCGGCGTTCATTGTGAAGCATTGAGCGACGAGATCAATATGGACGAATCTGAGCTTGAGGATTGTAAATGGTTCACACGTGATGATGTAAAACTGATGATTAAGGAAGAGCACCCGGATGGGTATATCTGCCCCCCCAACAAGGCGATCTCAACGGCAATTATTGAAGCCTGGGTGGATGATGCCTAACCCACCCGAACGCCGTTTGGAACGGGCTTTTCAGGCATTGCTAAAACCGGTGTGATGCCGTCTGAATACCCGATATCAAACAACATAGCCTCGGATAATATGCCAGCCATTTCTCGAGGAGCTAGATTGACAATAAATAGTGCTTGTGAGCCTTCAATTTCTTTTGGATTATCACGCTCTTGCTTTAAACCAACGACAACCGTTTTAATAGCAAAACCCAAATCGACCTTAAGAGTCACCAGTTTTTTTGAATCCGGAACATCACTTACTTCAAGAATGGTTCCTACACGAACATCTAATTTTTCAAAATCTTTGAAAGCAATTTCCGGTTTGGGTTCGGCCACAATTTTCATTTTCAGCGTCCTAAATAATAAAAATCTATCCTCGCTTTTGCGCAGCGGGATAAACTCCTAATATCTTTAACTCATCACAAAAGAAATCCAGTTCTTCAAATGCAAGTTTTAGATTTTCGTCGTCCGGGTGTCCTTCAACATCGGCATAAAACTGTGTCGCAGCGAAAGCCCCGCCAATCTGATAGCTTTCCAGTTTGGTCATGTTAACGCCATTAGTTGCGAAACCACCCATGGCTTTATAAAGCGCGGAAGGAATGTTGCGTACCTGAAACAAAAACGTTGTGATTGTTTCTCCATCGCTCTGTTTTGCATGAGACGGATTTTTAGAAAGGATAACAAACCGCGTAGTATTATGGTCCGCATCTTCCACATTGCTTGCAAGTGTCTCAAGGCCATATATTTCTGCTGCCAAGGCAGGTGCCAAAGCTGCAATTGTGCGATCGCCTTGCTCAGAAACTAGCTTTGCAGAACCGGCCGTATCACCACCCACAACGGCCTTCCAGCCATTTTCACTAATGATATTGCGACACTGCCCAAGGCCATGCACATGACTGTAAACCGTTTTAATTTCATCAAGTTTCACGCCTGGCAAAACCATCAAATCAAAACGGATTGGCAAGAAATATTCGCCAATAATAAATGTGCCAGACTCAGGCAAGATGTGATGAATATCAGCAACACGCCCAGCAAGTGTGTTTTCAATTGGGATCATACCAAGCTCAACCTCGCCTGCATCCAGTGCATTAAAGACGTCCTGAAATGTGTCACAGGCAACCGCTTCCATTTGCGGATAAACTTCGTTGATGGCGATTTCAGAATTGGCGCCCTTCGCTCCCTGAAATCCAATTTTTCCTGTGGTCATTTTATACTCTCTTCTCGCCAAGCATTGTTTTGGCTTTTTCTAAATCTTCCGGCGTATCTACACCGTGCGGCACTGTATCGACAAGTTCAATATCAATTCGCATGCCATTTTCTAATGCGCGCAACTGCTCAAGCTTTTCGCGCTTTTCAAGTGTTGATTGTGGCAAAGAGACAAATTGCTTCAGCGCTTCGCGACGATAAGCATATAAGCCAATATGGTGATAAAGTGGACCATCGCCGTATGGCGCGGTTGCCCTTGAGAAATAAAGCGCGCGCATCCGGTTTTCTGACAAAGGCGTTCCAATTGCTTTTACAACGTTTGGATTGGTCTTTTCAGTTTCATCAACAATCTCTGCAGCAAGTGTTGCAATATGAACGTCTGTATTTTCAAGCGGCAAAAGGCTTTGGCGAATGACTGTAGGATCAATTACAGGTAAATCACCTTGCACATTAATAATTGTGCCTGCTGCACCGTCAGGGTCAATTTTCTCAATTGCTTCCCAAATTCGATCAGAGCCGGATTCGTGCGTGGTAGCCGTCATCACGGCTTTTGCACCATGGGCTTTAATCGTATCAAAAATTTCTACATGGTCACACGCTACAACAGGCTCGCCAATATCTGCTTCCCGCGCTCGATCAACCACGTGGCAAATCATTGGTAAACCGTTGATATCGGCCAATGGTTTGCCTGGTAAACGGGTTGAAGCCATGCGCGCAGGGATAAGAATTAGTGTGTTAGTCATTATTATAATGGATTAGAAACAAAAAATTGGGTAAATCGTGTCAAAACGTCTCACTAAAATAGTAATTACAGGCGTTGTATATATCATGCAAACACAATAGGTTCTCAAAAAATTTGCATATATGCAGAAATCGGTTAGATAACCTGTAAATAATAAAAACTAAGCGGAAACGTTTAGCGCATCAGGAGTGATAAATATGGATTCATTTGAGTTCAATAAATACGCAATGGCTATTCTTGGCGTGGTTTTTCTCGTCATGAGTCTTAATTTTGTTTCTGACGGACTTTTCCACTCAGAAGTACCTGCTCATAATGACGATGATATTGAAGTCGCCAGCAATTCAGGTTCAGCGGAAGCATCTGGTCCTGCATATGAACCAATCACTGCAATGCTTGCGAGCGCTGATCCAGCTGCAGGAGAGAAAGTTGCCAAGAAATGCACTGGCTGTCATACATTTGACGAAGGCGGTAAAAATGATGCTGGTCCTGCGCTTTACGGTGTGGTTGAGCGTGCTATGGGGGCTGTTGATGGATTTGGTTATTCAGCGGCACTAAAGGCATATGGCGAAGGTAAAACCTGGACCTATGAAGAGTTAAACGGATTTCTTTGGAAGCCAAAAAAATATCTTAAAGGTACAGGCATGGGCTTTGGTGGTTTGAAGAAAGTTCAAGATCGCGCTGATATCATTGCTTACTTGCGCAGCTTGTCTGCAAGTCCTGCACCGCTGCCGGCAGAATAAAGTTCACGAGATACTGATTGCAAAGCCGGGTCCTGCCCGGCTTTTTTCGTTGTAGAATAGTTGTGATGCACTATTTTAGATATATCGAAACTGGCAAGGACTGACGGATATGCAATTTTCACCTTTCACTAGACGCCAATTTTTATCTGCATCTGCTGCAACTGCATTTGCTTCTCTGGTGCCTTCGGTTTCGCTTGCAAATAATCCTACCGGCAAAAAATTGCATGGCCTCTCTGCGTTTGGAGATTTAAAATACCCTGCAGACTATACGCACTTTGATGATGCCGCTTTGGACGCACCCAAAGGTGGCACTTTTGCATTTACGCCACAAACAACAGTCTTTAATCAAAGTGGGCAAACATTTAACACACTAAATACATTTACTTTGAAAGGCGATGCTCCAGCAAAAATGGAGC
>CAZXZQ010000233.1:0-4694 GCA_964645215.1 uncultured Rhizobiaceae bacterium
CATCAACCACTGCGTCGGCGTCAGACCCCATTCGGCATGTGCCGCAGGGGTGGTAATCCGTTTCTGAAATATTACGGATTGCATCGCGAAGTTCATCATCTGTTTGTGCTTGTGGGCCGGGAATGAATTCCTCGCCACGAAATTCGTCAAAGGCTGGTTGAGAAATTAGTTCGCGAAGCTTGCGCACACCTTCCAGCATTTCCTGCATATCGTTTTCATCGCTTAGATAGTTGAAATGCATCAACGCTTTGTCATTCGGATTTTTCGAAGCAAGGGTTACCGTGCCTCGGCTCTTTGGTCGCAGCTGGTCAATATGAATGGCGAACGCCTGTTTCAGTTTGATCTTGGTGCCTTCATATTCAAAGCCAGCGGGGCCGAAATGATATTGGATATTGCCATAGTCAACTGTGTCATTGCTGCGGATAACACCGCCCGCTTCCCATATATTTGAGGCGACGATCCCGTCGCGCGTAAATACCCACCATGCGGCGGCGGCGACTTTTCTGTGCGGTGCGTCAACCTTGTGAATAGGGAATGATTTCTTGCATTCATACTGCACGACAACGCTTGCATGGTCTTGCAGGTTTTGACCAACCCCCGGTAGGTCGGCGATTATATCGATACCATGTTTCCGTAACTCATCTACAGGCCCAATGCCAGAGAGCATCAATGTTTGAGGAGAGTTGATTGCACCGCCGCAGAGAATGACTTCTTTGACTGCAATAGCTTTTAAATCACGCCCCTTGTGTTTGAACGCAATGCCTTTGGCTGAGCCTTTTTCTATGATGATTTTCTCCACCATTGCACGGGTAATGAGCGAGAGGTTTTTCCGTTTCAATGCGGGTTTCAAATGGGCAACTGCAGCGCTGCACCGTAATCCATTGCCTTTGGTTGCATCGAGCCGCGCAACACCTTCTGGGTTAAATCCGTTTAGGTCATCGGAATAACCTTGGCCTGCCTGTTCGCCTGCTTGAATAAATGCATCATAAAGCGGGTTGTCATAATACCCTTTCGTAACATGAAGTGGGCCATCGCCGCCGCGCCATTCACTGGCACCGCGATCACTCGTCTCACCTGCCTTGAAATATGGGAGGCAATTGCGAAAGCGCCATTCGACCAATCCATGCTCGTCTGCCCAGCGATCATAATCATATGGGTGACCGCGCATATAGACCATGGAGTTAATAGAGGAAGAGCCGCCCACCACTTTCCCACGCGGCATATCCACATTACGGTTATAGAGGTTTATTTCATCTTCGGTGACGTAGTTCCAATTTATTCTGGGATCACGATAGGCCTTGTAAACGCCAGCGGGTAGATGAATCATTAGATCGCGGTCCATTGGACCTGCTTCAAGAATAAGCACTGTATTGGTGCCGTCTGCACTCAATTTGTTGGCAAGCACGCAACCAGCAGAACCTGCACCTATTATAACATAATCATAGGTGAGTTCTTCAGTCATTCTTATACTCTGCCGAATGGTCCGCTGATGATGATTTGCTCCCCGCGCTTAAGTCCATTGCGTAAATATGCTGTGACCGGGTCTTCTGTCTGACTATCGGTCACATCCAGATGATAATATTTTGAGGAGATGTCGCTGATATACTCAACGGCGATTTTGTCTTGTCCCAGATGCAAGCGAAGGCGTTGTCCAACTTTCGCTTCAGGCAGTGGCCAAGGCGTTACAGACTTTAATGTCATTTGTGTTGTGTTGTCACCAACATGATAAGCGGTTATCTCTGCCATGCGCGGCCATATTGGGTAGGCCCGCACAAATTCTGGTCCGCAACCTTCTTGCCAGTTCATCGCGGCATCGCCCACGACCGAGATTTGGTCGCCCGATTTGATATCGCCTGTCTTCACGACTTTTGCATACATGCCACAATAGATATGGCCGAAGTTATCTTGTATGCCCTGCGTAACATTGATGTCTCGTTCGCCAGTTTCCGGATTAACGCCGGGCGTGGGGCATCTATCAATTGGGCGGTGAACTTCAATTTCAGCCCCAGCAATTTTGATGCGCTTGCCCATCCATGAAAACTCTTCCCATGCGGGTAAATCTTCAATGATCAAATTACCGCGAAACCGAAGAGGATCAAGTTCTTCTCCATGTGCTTCGCCGATTGCACGAACAGAATTAGCGTTGATTATGGAGATAGGTGTGTCAGGGTAATCCCAATTCGCGATGGGTTGATTGCGTTCAATAATTTGGGGTGGAGGAGCGTCGGCGGTTAGGCCAACTGGCTTTATGAATTCAATGATTGCTTCATTTGCACGTTCTATGCTCTCAGCATCATCAAGTTTGAATGTAACATCCATACCTTGGGTGTTGCTTAGCGTTATTGTTTCGTCATCAAATTGCATCTTGTGCTTTGACATGCCGTCAACAACAGCATTGATAAAGAAGGAACGTGCGCGTAGCCATTCACCTTCATAGTTTACACCATTGGTAATCGCATAACGCCTATCATGGGGAATGCCTGAACCTTCAATCATGGAAGTGGTTTCCAGCAACTGGCCTGGAAAGCCTTTCACAGGAAAACGATAAATCTTTTCAAGAATTGCATTCGACATGCTAATCACCGTATGAACGAAACCGAATCTGATCATGGGAGGTTTGTTGGTTTATGTCACGCGAAAAAACCAGTTTGCGAAATATACTGATAGGGAATGGCCATGAAATGGAGGTTCGGGTCTATTATGAGGATACGGATTTCTCAGGCGTTGTGTATCATTCAAATTATCTGAAATATATGGAACGTTCACGCAGTGAATGGCTCCGACATCTTGAGATTTACCACACAGATTTAGCGGAAGACGATAGCGCCTTTGCGATCCATCGCATGACGCTGCATTTTGGACCACCAGCGGTGATTGATGATCTTCTGCTTGTTCGTACCGTTTTGCAAAAACTAACTGGTGCACGGTCATTTTTACGTCAGGATGTTTTACGTGTCGGTAAAGATGGCGTTGAAACCATGCTCTGTGGCGCTGATGTTGAAGTAGCCTTTATCAATCATGGGGGCGGGGCAAAGCGATTCCCAGATGATTTAAGGGCTAAATTGGGTGGATAAGGCCCTGAGATAACTTTTCTTGCTTTGCCTTTAATCCTAACACTTCATTAACCCTAATCGATTCTAACAATATCCAAGGTATTTGATATGCGAATCTTGGTCATCCTTTGACCACAGTTTTCGTTATGAACATTCACAGTGGGGTTTGTATCTTCCCAATTGCAAACCAAAACTCGGAAAGAGACGGGTAAAAATGGATTTTACAGCTATTTTTGGCATTACTCCAGCCTATGCGCAGGCAGTAGAGAGTTCAGAACTTGGAGGAACAATTGATGTTTCTCTTTTGGCGCTTTTTCTAGAGGCCTCAATCACAGTTAAGATCGTTATGATTGGTCTATTGCTAGCATCAGTTTGGAGTTGGTCAATCATCATTCATAAGTGGCTTTTATTCGGTAAAATGAAACGCCAGCTTGATCGCTTTGAGAAAGTGTTTTGGTCTGGCCAATCACTTGAAGAACTCTATAAATCGCTTTCTGATCGCGCGCCATCAGGTATGGCTGCACTTTTTGTTGCTGCGATGCGCGAATGGAAACGCTCATTTGAGCGTGGTGCAAATTCGCAAATTGGTCTTCAAACCCGCATTGATAAAGTGTTGGATGTTTCGCTCGCCAAAGAAGCTGAAAAGCTTGAAGGCAGTTTGATGTTTCTTGCTACGGTGGGGTCTGCTGCTCCATTTGTTGGTCTCTTTGGAACTGTTGTCGGTATCATGACTTCGTTCCAGGCGATTGCTGGTTCCAAGTCTACGAACCTTGCTGTTGTGGCACCTGGTATTGCGGAAGCACTCCTTGCGACCGCACTTGGTCTGCTTGCAGCTATCCCTGCAACAATTTTCTACAACAAATTGTCATCGGATGTAGGCAAAATTACCTTGCGTCTTGAAGGATTTGCAGATGAATTTTCTGCCATACTTTCGCGGCAAATTGATGAGAAAACAAATGCGCCTCAACAAAGAGCTGCTGAATAGGATTTAAAACATGGGAATGTCTATGGGAGCCAATGGCGGTTCGGGAAGTAAAAGACGCCGCGCAAAACGCCATATGCCTGTAAGCGAGATTAATGTCACGCCATTCGTGGATGTGATGTTGGTGCTTTTGATCATCTTTATGGTGGCTGCGCCGCTATTAACAGTTGGCGTTCCGATTGACTTGCCTGAGACACAGGCGAAATCATTACCAACTGAAACGCAACCCATTACCATCTCAGTCAAGGATGATGGCAAAGTTTATATCCAAGATAATGAAATCTCGGAGGATGAAGTTGTTCCCAAGCTCGAAGCAATTGCCAAAAACGGGTACGAAGAACGCATCTTCATGCGTGGTGATAGAGCCGCCAATTACGGTACAGTTATGAAGATTATGGCGCGTGTATCTGCAGCCGGGTACAAGCGCATTGGTCTTGTGACATTGCAAGAACAAAATTAGTGGGTATAGCGTCTTAATATTATGAAGATCGGACTTACACTTTCATCATCAGCACATGCGCTGGTTCTCTTTTGGGGGCTGGCAGTTGTAAGTGCGCCAGATGCATTGACTGTGGAAGATGTTGAGGCTCTGCCGGTAGACATCGTGCCGATTGAAGAACTCACCAAAGAAGTACAGGGCGATAAAGAAGCGAAAGCGA
>CAZXZQ010000234.1:0-4675 GCA_964645215.1 uncultured Rhizobiaceae bacterium
TTAACGATTATAGATTGGGCGTTTGTGCGATTATCATGCGATGTCAAATAGAATCGATACACTAACAAAATGATATCTTGATTATTTCTCATAGCAGGTAATTGCAGGTGATGAATGTGCAGGTGCATTAAAGGTGTAATTACTTACATGCTGCAAGACATAATTTATGTTTGATTGTTCAAACGCTAAGGTGGTATCAGATAGGCTATGATCGAAAATTATCTCAAAAATTTAAATGCATTTATCAGTTTAATCTTGATGTGCATAACCTGCGCATTTTCATCACCTGCGTTGTCACAATTTGTTCCGCAAAATTCAGCACCAGCTCAAGCTCAGATCCCTGATAAACTTGATCAAGACGCCATTGATCCATTACTTTCACGCCTTACAGATCATGAGATTAGGGAATTGCTGCGTCAGGAACTTATACGCCGTTCCACCGAGAAAACCATACCAACAGATAGTGGCGAATCGTTTGCAGACAGAATAACGACACGACTGACCGAGCTAAGGGTTAATGTTGATAAACGCTTGAGGCGTTGGATAAAAGCAATTGCCAATATTGTAGACCGGCGAGAAGCCATAAACAAGCGCCTGGAACAAGCTTCAAACGGTATATTTGGAATGTTGCTCGCTGCTTTTTTGCTTGTTGCCGCAGGTATTGCAGCCGCATTTATCGTGAGCCGATTGACATCACGCTGGAAGTCCTGGCTCACAGAGGTGGTAAGCCCTGGTTATTGGGAGCGTGTTTTAAGAACAATTGCATTTGGTATTGTCGAGCTTCTACCAATTATTGCTTTTATAATTGCAACACAGATTGTTACGCCACCACTTAGTGAGTGGCTTGGTCCGCTTAGTGGTCAGGTTTGGATATATAGCACGGGTGTGTGGAACGGATGGTTGGTGCTGGTTTTAGCTCGCAGAGCTTTTGCGCCTTATAATCCGCAAATAAGAATTGCGACGATATCTGATGCTGCAGCTGTGGTTGTATATGCGATCGTAAAACGTGTTGTTGTGTTTGGCGTTGCGGGATGGGTAACGGCCGGCTTCTTCCCAAATCTGGGATTTGGCTTCCCACCGGCCTTGTTAACGGTTGCTGCAACTGGAACATTAATTGCGGCCTATTTGCTCTTTACGATTATTTATAATCGACAAGCAATTGGCAACTTCCTTAAGGAAACCATACTCAGCGATACGAACAATAAATTTTTCCATCGAATTTTATTTGTTGGAATACAAATTTTCTCTTGCATCTACATTATAATCGCTTGGGCTGTGTGGCTGGCGATTTGGCTTGAGCAGGGTGTTCATAATCTTGATGGCCCAATCGGGACCATTATTATAGCTTTACTAATACCACTATTTGAACGTTTTGGACGAGAACTCATTGGTTCGGTTGTTGCAAGTCAAAGCCCCATGGCGATGCGTGTCAAAAATGTTCTGAAAGATGCCTGGCGCGCGCTTGTTGCTTTAGTATCAATCAGCTTTGCCCTATCGCTATGGAGCGTAGATATTCTTGAAATTGCTAAGGGTGAAAATGCATCTGTCGTTGCCAGCACATTATTTGATATAGTGATTACCATTCTCATTGGTCAGTTGGTCTGGCGTCTGGTGGGTGCTGCATTGTATACCGAGAAAAGAAATAATGCTGGCAGTGAAGATGCAGACCCTGATGCACCAGGCGCGAGCCGTGTTGAAACACTGATACCAGTTTTCAGAAACATTTTACTTGGAATTTTGGCGATCATAATTGCGTTGATAGTACTTTCAGCAATCGGTATTGACGTGGCGCCACTTATTGCTTCAGCTGGTATTGTAGGTATTGCCATTGGTTTTGGCGCGCAGGCATTGGTTCGTGATATCTTTTCCGGCATTTTCTTTTTGATAGATGATGCATTCAGGGTTGGTGAATATATTGAACTTGAAAATATGATTAAAGGCGAAGTTGAATCCATCACAATCCGTTCGTTACAGCTGCGCAATCATCGTGGTCCAGTAATTACAATTCCATTTGGTGAGTTAAAGCAGATTACAAACCATAGTCGTGATTGGGTTATCTATAAAATGGAATTCAGATTAGAGCCACAGACCGTACCACAACAGGTGAAGAAGGTTGTAAAGCAGGTCGGTGCTGAATTTATGGAACATCCTGACCATGGACCAAAATTTATTGAGCCTTTGAAAAGCCAAGGTGTAAAATCAATCGATGATGACTCAGCCTTGATTGTGCGTGTTAAGTTTAAGTGTTTGCCGCGTACACAGTTTGTTTTAAGACGCGAAATTTATCATCGTCTTAAAATTGCTTTTGAAGAAAATGGTATTTTCTTTGCTCGTCGCAAAATCGAAGTTGTTGGTGCAGATGGCGAGCCGGTTGAAGATAAATCAAAAATTGCCATACCGGATGAATTATTGGAAAAACCAGGACAAGCCAAAGTGTAATTAAGTTTGCTTAACTTTTTCAATTAAAAGCCATGCGAAGTCTTTTGCTTATAAATTACCAGGATACTGTGAGGTTGAGTAACAGGGTGAAAACTTTCTCTGATGATCAATGCAACTATTCTTTTAATTTCTGCATGCACCAGTAGAACTGTATGTCACACAATTTTTTTCTATCTTGTCGTGATGTATGATCTTGCCATCACGAAGATGGATTTTTGCACTGGTTGAGTTGAGTTGATTTTTACCTACACCAATAGTGAAAAGCGAAGTTTGGTCTGATCCCAAACCCTGGCCAATAACATTAAAGAAACTGGGTGCATCTTTATGGTTGAATTCTATTCTTGCTCCAGCACTTTGCAGGTTTTCTGGCAAACGGATTGCGAAAAAATCATCTTCTTCACTGTTAACCTGCAGTACGCTTTCTGAATTGAGATTTACCCAAACTGTATCAGGACGCCCATCACCATTTATATCAACGCGAAGAGGTTGTAGTCCAAACGCCGGGTTAGCCGCTTGATCAAAATTGACAAGTGAATGCGTATCTTTCATTTTTCCCAGAAAAGATTTACCAGGTAATTTAAATAGCTTGTGAACTGGCCACTTGACGTAATTTTGCGCAACACTCAAATCTAATATGCCGTCGAGATTAAAATCGGCAAAACTAGCGCCCCATGAAAATCCGTATCCGGTTAGGCCAGTAATTTCTGTCACATTTGTGAAACTGAAATTGCCGTTGTTTCTCAACAAAAGCCATTCAGTTTCAAGTCGCTGTTCGGCGTTTATATCGCCTTTTAAAAATATCTCTGGAATTGAATTTCCGATATTGCTGAAAAATAAATCCGGATCACCGTCTGCATCGTAATCTCCGACTGCCAAGCCCATCCAAAAACCATACCCACTAGAAAACTCGGTCCGGTCAAAATTACCCTTGCCATCGTTGCGTAGTATTTCAATCTCGCCCGTATTTTGCGCCAAGACAAGGTCCGGATGAGTGTCCAGATCAAGGTCAATGAAAGAAGAAACAAATGTGTTTTGTAGTCCTGCTGTTACTTTATGTGTTACATATTCAAAAGTAAGGTTTCCGATATTTTTAAGAAGTAAGTTTGATTTTGCGTGATCAGGATCATTAAATACAGGGGAGCGAAATTTCTCGGGGCTAACAAACATACTGACGTAAATGTCCAGATCCGAATCATTATCAAAATCAGCAACTGCCAGATCGACAGGTACGGCATCATTGGTAAGTGGTAATTCAACTATGATGGGTTTGAATTTTTTCTGATCGTTGATCCAAATTGTTACCCCATTATTTCCTGCGGTGATAAGGTCGGTGTCTGCATCATTGTCAATATCGATTGATAAAGCCCCGTAAGTTGCAGAAGTATCTCCTAGTTGCCAAGCCATAGAGATGTCGCGGAGCTCTCCTTGTTGCCATTGGATCAACGCATCAGGTTGGTTTTCAGAACCTCCAAGAAAAACTTCATCTTTTCCGTCGCCATCAACATCAATTGCGGCAGAAGCAACCAGTGGATGGCTCTTAGTGGGCATCCAGTTATGGTGAAATGGTAAAACATATTCATCAAAATTAAATGGTTCTAATTCAGTCTGTTCGATAGGCTTCTTTTCAAATGGATAAAGCGAGACGACAAGAAATAGAAAAAAGGCAAGCATGCCACCAAAAATTGTTGGTAGAATTTTTTTCATACTAGACACTCCAGCAAAACAAATTGAGCTCAAATCAACATGGCCTGACACTAACCAATTGTCTGTCAAATTGCCAAGCTAAGATTGTTTGAATCCTATAATCATTAGTAATCTTGTGACCAGCAACGAAAAAGAAAGCAGATATTCAAAAATGCAGCCAATTCAGTCAAAAGGGCTCTAAGGAGCCGTCTGCTATTTCTCAATCGTTCGTGACTGAATGACAGCTATAGCAATGCAGAACAATACTCGTGAGATTTGCCCAACGACCGCTTTCCCCGGCGGGTTCAACTGGTCATCGCAACACTTTAATCTTTTATGATGATTGGAGTGTTTTTAATGAAGTATCGTACCCGTATTTATTATTCCGCTAAACAAAGAGCAGAGATTTGGGATAGATGGGAGCGCGGAGAATCGATGAGTTCGATTGGCCGTGGATTTGAGCGGGAATCCTCTTCGGTATTTTCTGTTATTTCGCCTACAGGTGGGATACGCCCATCAGATCGCACCCGTAGTAAACTAGCTTTGAGCCTAA
>CAZXZQ010000235.1:0-4568 GCA_964645215.1 uncultured Rhizobiaceae bacterium
CTTGGAAAAATGTTTTATCTGAATCATAATCAAGTGATGCATATCCGATATCACCACGGATATACCATCCACCAACAGAATGTGGTGTTACTTCAACTTGGTCATCATACTTTTGATGAGGGATTAGATCAGCTGCCTGAACCATAGCTGTTGAGGCCATGAGTGCAGCAGCAACGAAAGACAATTTATTTAAGCTGCGCATTACAACTTCCTTCCTGAGATACGCCGTTATGGCGTGGTTAGATAATCATTGAAGAGGAGAATGCCTGATAATGGTTAAAACGCTCTTAACTGTAAAAATTAACCTTAAGAAACTTAGTAAACAGGGCGTAACCATAAATTCAGACACAAAAAAAGCGGCCATAAGACCGCTTTTAAAATTCATAGGAACGTAATTTTATGCTGCTAACTGCCTAACAACCGTTGCAATGTCATGAACAACATTATTTACAAGGCTAGCATCATCCCCTTCCGCCATTATGCGAATTAAAGGTTCTGTACCAGATGGGCGAATTACAACGCGACCAGAATTTCCAAGCATATTCTCACCATCTTTCACCGCTTCTATCAGAAGTGGATTTTCTAATGGCATCTCACCAGCGTAGCGAACATTTTTAAGAACTTGAGGAACCGGCTCAAACTTACGACAAACTTCACTCACAGGTTTATTGCTTGCTTGGACAGCGGTTAAAACTTGTAATGCAGCAACAAGACCATCACCAGTCGTTGCAAAATCTGACATTATCATATGACCAGACTGTTCGCCGCCAAGATTATAGCCGTTCGCTCGCATATGTTCGACCACATAACGGTCACCAACTTTAGTTCGTGCTAAATCGAGACCTTGCGCGTTTAAAAATCTCTCAAGTCCAAGATTAGACATAATCGTAGCAACAACACCGCCGCCAGAAAGCCTTTCTGATTTATTCCAGAACTCTGAAACCAATGCCATGATCTGATCACCATCAATTACTCTTGATTTCTCATCCACAATGATCACTCGGTCAGCATCACCATCCAAAGCAATACCAATATCAGCACGCGTTTCTTTCACTTTTTTGCGTAATTCATTTGTACTCGTTGAACCACAATCAAGATTTATGTTAGTGCCATTTGGTTCAACACCAACTGGAATAACTTCCGCACCCAATTCCCACAAAGTTTCAGGTGCTACCTTATATGCAGCACCATTTGCGCAATCCATAACGATACGCAAACCTTCAAGAGACATCTTTTTAGGCAAGGTTTGTTTTGCAAACTCAATATACCGCGCATCAACACCTTCAATACGCTTAGCACGGCCAATATCAGATGCATTTGCAAGTTGAGAAGCAAGATCTTCATCAAGCAATTGCTCAATGCTTTTTTCGATCACGTCAGAAAGTTTGAACCCATCGGGACCAAAAAGCTTAATCCCATTATCATAATACGCATTATGAGACGCAGAAATCATAACGCCAATATCAGCGCGCATTGAGCGCGTAATCATGGCAACCGCAGGTGTAGGGATTGGGCCTAGTAACAACACATCCATGCCAGCAGCAGTAAAACCTGCGACAAGCGCATTTTCAATCATATACCCGGAAAGACGCGTATCTTTACCAATCACCACGCGATGACGATGATCACCACGTCTAAATGCTATACCAGCAGCCATGCCAACGCGCATCGCTATTTCCGGTGTCATTGGAAAAGTATTCGCAGTTCCGCGAATACCATCAGTACCAAAATATTTTCGTGTCATCTGCTTCCCCGCAAGCCCTTTGAGCTTCTACATCCACTAAACATGAATTATATGTAGCTTTAGGTATCTACCATCTACCTGTAATGTTTTACATTCACAGATTGTGTCCCATTATAACACAAAACAATCAAAAAACCCGCATATTCATAGAAATGCGGGTTTATGGTTAAACAATCGTAAATCTAAGATTTTACGAGTTTAGAGTTATGAAGGTTGGGGTTCAGCATCCCCTGCAGGGTCACCACCTTTTTTAGATGCACCTGCTGTAGGAACGGCGGATCCACGTGATGGCGGCTTACCAGCATCTTCATCACGGTTTGGTGGTTTACCATTAATCAGATCAGTAATTTCATCACCTGAAAGCGTTTCATACTCAAGCAAGCCTTGGGATAATGTTTCCCAATCTTTTTTCTTTTTCTTGATGATTTTGGTAGCTGTTGCATAAGCTTCATCAATAAGTTTGCGAACTTCCGCATCAATCTTCTGAGAAGTTTCTTCAGAAATGTTTTTGGATTGCGCAACAGAGTGGCCTAAAAATACTTCTTGCTGGTTCTCACCATACATGACTTTTCCAAGCTCATCCGAATATCCCCATTCAGTGATCATCGCACGCGCAAGCTTCGTTGCTTGTTGAATGTCAGATGAAGCCCCTGAGGTGATGCTGTCTTTACCGAACTTAATTTCTTCAGCCACACGCCCACCCATCAAAATAGCAAGACGAGATGTCATCTGCGTATAATTCATGGAGTATTTGTCACCTTCCGGTAATTGCATCACCATGCCAAGTGCGCGTCCACGAGGAATAATTGTAGCCTTGTGAACCGGATCAGTTTGAGGCACATTCATCGCAAGAATAGCATGCCCCGCTTCATGATATGCGGTGAGTTCTTTTTCACTTTGGCTCATCGCCATTGTTTTGCGCTCAGCGCCCATCATCACCTTATCTTTAGCATCTTCGAACTCTGCCATGGTAACCCAACGGCGATTGCGACGTGCGGCCATGAGCGCAGCTTCATTCACAAGGTTCATCAAGTCAGCTCCAGAAAAACCGGGTGTTCCACGCGCAAGCACTTTCAAATCTACATTTTGTGCAAGCGGTACTTTCTTTGCATGTACTTTTAGAATTTTCTCGCGGCCCGTTACGTCTGGATTAGGCACCACAACCTCGCGGTCAAAACGGCCCGGACGAAGAAGTGCCGGATCAAGCACGTCTGGGCGGTTGGTTGCCGCAACAAGGATAATACCTTCATTGGCTTCAAACCCATCCATCTCAACCAGTAATTGATTCAACGTCTGTTCACGTTCATCGTTACCGCCGCCAAGGCCTGCGCCACGGTGACGACCAACCGCATCAATCTCATCAATAAAGATAATACATGGTGCGTTCTTCTTTGCTTGTTCAAACATGTCACGCACACGACTTGCACCAACGCCAACAAACATTTCAACAAAGTCAGAACCTGAAATTGTAAAGAACGGCACATTCGCCTCACCTGCAACAGCGCGGGCTAGCAAAGTTTTACCTGTTCCTGGAGGGCCAACAAGCAAAACACCGTGAGGGATTTTACCACCAAGACGTTGGTATTTTTGTGGGTCACGCAAAAAGTCTACGATCTCCTCAAGATCTTGCTTGGCTTCATCAACACCAGCAACATCTTCAAATGTCACACGGCCATTTGCTTCAGTCAGCATTTTGGCTTTCGATTTACCAAACCCCATAGCGCCTTTGTTGGAGCCCTGCATTTGGCGCATGAAGAAAATCCATATACCCAGAATAATAAGCATCGGCAGCCAGTTGATGAAAATCGATGCCAGAGAAGAACCTTCATTCGGAGGCGTTGCTTTTATGATAACGCCTTTTGAAGTGAGCTTGCTTACTAGCTCAGGATCTTCAGGCGCATATGTTTCAAAGCGAGAATTACTATCACCAAGATTACCGCTAATACGTTGACCAGCAATCGTGACCTCTTTTACACGTCCATTATTGACGTACTCTAAAAATGTAGAATATGGCAGCTCGGAAGAAGCGCCTTGCTGAGGCGAATTCTGAAAAAGGTTAAACAAGGCAATCAACATAACGCCGATAATTGCCCATAGTGCTAGGTTTCTAAAATTTGAATTCATTGAAGTCTTCCGAAAGATAAATGCAAACATTTTGCAATAATATGATGAACCTTTAAAATAGGGGCTCACACGCGATTTTCCAAGAGAAAACATTGGAAATGGTGAACAATCTCCAGAATGTTACTGAAACCAAATCTTCTCACTAAAAATCATGATGAATTTTCAAGTGCTTCTTCATGTTTAAAGCGCTCAATAAAATCCAATAATGCAAAATCATATTCCGAGCAAAAATGCTCAATTGCCCTGTAAACAGGCGTTACGGCAATATCTTCACTCTGCGAAAACCCATCAACGAACGGTAAATTTAAAGACCCATCTTTTGTTTGCAAGCAAAGTGACGTTTCAAGAGCCGCAGCAGGCTTTAATTTCAAACCGAAAAGCGATGATTGTAACAATTCATCATGCTCAATGTTTGCAACCGCACAGCAAAAACAGTCGGTCGATTGGGTGTTTTCAACCAAAAATCTATTGTCCCAAAGCGTGACTTCGCCTGCTTTAACAACACAGGATTGAATATTGCGGTTTTCACGAAAAAAGAACAAAACATCTTTCTGTTTTTGAACAACTGCACCACCCATTGTTTTCTTTGTATCACGATCCCCATCAAGCAATGGCAAGAGTGATGACACATTAGGAAAATATTGAACCCCGCCTGCCATCGTCACACACACACTCAAAATAAAATTTCGTATCTGTGGTT
>CAZXZQ010000236.1:0-4567 GCA_964645215.1 uncultured Rhizobiaceae bacterium
GAAACAGATAATTTTAAGACCCAAAGCATTTCGGGCAAAGGTGGCAATTCCATCTTTGCCTTTTTGCGTTTGATAAATCGCTATACCTTTGGCGCTTTACTCATAGCTGGCATCTTATCACTGCCAATAATTGCGCTCATCATCATTGCAATGAGCGGCACATTGGAAAGCTTTCAATTTATCGTACAATCCGTACTGATCAGTTCAGGCATTACGACCATAAAACTCATGATTGGGGTAGGGGTATTTGTTGCCGTTATTGGCACGCTTACAGCTTGGTTGATATCGTTTTATGATTTCCCGATGCGAAACAGCCTGCAGTGGGCGCTGATGCTGCCCCTGGCTGTGCCAACTTATATTTCGTCCTATGCATTTGTTGAATATTTCTCTTATACAGGCCCGCTACAGGAAGTAGTGCGAAGCGTTGGCGGATATCAATCTTCACGTGAATATTGGTTCCCCGAAATTCGCTCAGAAATGGGTGCTGTCTTCATATTAGGCATTGTTTTATATCCTTACGTTTATTTGGCTGTAAGAACGCTCTTTCACCTTCAAGGAACGAATATAACAGACACAGCACGCGTGTTAGGCACCGGCAATTGGCAGCTTTTATTCAAGGTTACGATACCACTCGCACGCCCCGCAATCATCTTGGGTGTTACTTTGGCATTGATGGAGACCATCAATGATATTGGCGCCATGGAACATTTAGGCGTTAAAACGCTTTCATTCTCGATATTTTCAGTATGGCTAAATCAAAGCGATCTTGCAGGCGCTGCGCAAATAGCGCTCTTCACATTGGTTTTAGTCTTTGGCCTTATGTGGTTGGAAAGAGCTTCCCGCGGCAAGCGCGCTTTTAGCGAACAAAAACAGTCACGTGAGAAAATCACATCCGTTCGAAGAAAGCTAAAAGGTGCTTCATCTTTCTGGGTGTCATGCCTTTGTCTCTTGCCAGTTCTTACAGGTTTTGGAATTCCACTCTATGTGCTGGGCGATTATGCACTCGCAGCATTTTCTCAAGAAACCGTAGAAGCGCTATATGCACCATTGGTAACAACGCTTTGGTTAGGTGCCGTTGCTGCTTTTATCACCGTGATAATTGGTTTGTTTTTTGGCTATGCAGCGCGCATTCACGAATCAAAAGTGATTTCACTTTGCATTCGAGTGGCTTCATCAGGATATGCAGTCCCAGGAACTCTTCTTGCACTTGGCATATTCATACCGCTCGCCATGTTTGATAATGCGCTTGATGGGTGGATGCGCTCTACGTTGAATATTTCTACAGGCCTATTGCTGACCGGCTCTGGTGTGGCACTCATCTTTGGTTATGTGGTGCGTTTCATGGCCATATCTGAGGGCAATATCTCTAATGGCTTTGCAAGGATACCAACCAGTATGGATATGGCTGCACGAAGCCTTGGACGAGGACAGTCAAAAGTTTTAAGCACGATTTTATTACCGCTTATGCGCCCTGCAATTGCGAGTGCTGCTTTAATGGTTTTTGTTGAGGTAATTAAAGAATTATCCGCAACCATTATGTTGCGTCCGTTTGGTCTTAATACATTAGCAACGCATGTTTATGATTTTGCCTCTCAAGCAAGAGTAGAGGATGCCGCAATGGGATGTTTGCTCATCATGCTAGCAGGCGCAATTCCGGCTATATTCATTCTACGAACGTCCAAATAATTCAGCACAAAAAATTTCCACTAATTTTGCTTCAAAATTCACTTGTGAATATGAATTGCTGTGCTAAATATAAAAAACCGGACAGGGTTCCCGGTTCGGATTAGCGGGCAAGCAATGCTTGTCGCCTGCGCATTTAGGTAAGTCGCATGCAGGAGCTTTTCCAACCACGATAGCGTTTTACACGTTGGGAATAACTATGCTGGAATATTTCCAAAAAACAAAATTTGAGCGCAAGATACTTGCGAAATAGAAAAATCGCTGCAAGGCTATAAATCTGCCTATGGAGAAGAATGATGAGCGTTAAGTCTGATATTGAAATTGCCCGCGAGGCGAATAAGAAACCCATTCAGGAAATTGGTGCTAAACTTGGCATTGGTAGTGATGATCTGCTTCCGTTTGGCCATGATAAGGCAAAGGTTTCTGAAAACTTCATTAAATCTGTGCAAGGCAATAAGGATGGCAAGTTAATCCTCGTCACGGCGATCAACCCAACACCAGCCGGTGAGGGGAAGACGACCACGACAGTTGGGCTTGGTGATGGTCTTAATGCAATCGGTAAAAAGGCAGCGATCTGTATTCGTGAAGCCTCTCTTGGCCCATGTTTCGGCATGAAAGGTGGTGCTGCTGGTGGTGGTTACGCACAAGTTGTGCCGATGGAAGACATGAACCTTCACTTTACAGGCGACTTTCACGCGATCACATCTGCACATAATCTTCTCTCCGCAATGATAGATAATCACATTTATTGGGGCAATGAGCTTGAAATCGATATTCGTCGTGTCGTTTGGCGCCGCGTGATGGACATGAATGATCGCGCGCTTCGTCAAATCACAGCCTCGCTTGGTGGCGTTGCAAACGGTTTCCCACGCGAAGCGGGTTTTGACATTACCGTTGCTTCCGAGGTGATGGCTATTCTTTGTCTTTCAAATGATCTTGATGATCTGAAAGAGCGTCTTGGCAGCATCATTGTGGCTTATCGCCGTGACCGGTCGCCAGTTTATGCACGTGACATTAAAGCTGATGGCGCAATGACTGTTTTGCTTCAACAAGCAATGCAGCCAAACATTGTGCAGACACTTGAAAATAACCCAGCATTTGTACATGGCGGACCGTTCGCGAATATCGCCCATGGGTGTAACTCAGTTGTTGCAACAAAAACCGCGCTTAAGGTCGCAGACTATGTGGTGACAGAGGCTGGCTTTGGCGCAGATCTTGGTGCTGAGAAATTCATGAACATTAAATGCCGCAAAGCAGGCATATCACCAGAAGCTGTGGTTATCGTTGCAACGGTTCG
Organism: uncultured Rhizobiaceae bacterium; assembly: GCA_964645215.1. Classification (GTDB taxonomy): domain Bacteria; phylum Pseudomonadota; class Alphaproteobacteria; order Rhizobiales; family Rhizobiaceae; genus JAALLB01. The sequence goes on from CAZXZQ010000236.1 coordinate 2,981, forward strand.
TGCGATGAAAATGAACGGTGGCGTTGCTAAAGCCGATCTCGGCGCAGAAAACGTTGATGCCGTGAATAAAGGCTGTGACAACCTTGGCCGCCACATTGCAAACATGAAGAAATTCGGCGTACCGGCAGTCGTCGCGATAAATCACTTTATAACGGACACAGATGCAGAAGTGCAGGCCGTGAAAGACTATGTGGCGACACAGGGTGCTGAAGCAATTTTGTGTAAGCACTGGGCGCATGGTTCAAAAGGCACGGAAGAACTTGCCAACAAGGTTGTTGAGATGATCGATGGCGGTACGGCGCAATATGCACCGCTATATCCAGATGATATGAGCCTCTTCAATAAGATTGAGATGATTGCTAAAGAAATCTACCGCGCTGATGAAGTGTTGGCAGATAAGAAAATTCGCGACCAGCTGAAGCAATGGGAAGAACAGGGCTATGGCAATCTGCCGGTCTGTATGGCGAAAACGCAATATTCGTTCTCAACTGATCCAAACTTGCGTGGCGCGCCTACGGGCCATTCGCTTCCAGTGCGTGAAGTGCGTCTTTCAGCAGGTGCGGGTTTCGTAGTTGCCATCTGTGGTGAGATCATGACAATGCCTGGTTTGCCGAAAGTGCCATCAGCAGAAGCAATTATGCTGGACGAAAGTGGCGACGTACAAGGTCTCTTCTAAGGCGTTCGGAGGAACGGTTTCATGAACAAGCAATTTTCCATGGAAAAACGCGGTGGCGGCGGCAAAGGTGGGCGTAAGTCTCATCATACAAAAGGCCGCCAGCTTGATGAAACGGCATTGGCAGAAGTTGATGCGCTAATTGGTGGCGCACCAAAGTCGAGCGACATGCTGATTGAGCATTTGCACAAAATTCAAGACAGTTTCGGCTGTCTTGAGGCAAAACATATGCGCGCTTTGGCAGAAACAATGAGACTATCCATGGCGGAAGTCTACGAAGTGGCCTCATTCTATGACCATTTCGACATCGTGAAAGAGGGCGAGGAAAAGCCTGCACCGCTCACAATCAGAGTATGCGATTCGCTTTCCTGTATGATGGCGGGTGCGGAGACGTTGATCTCAGAACTTGAAGCCGGAACGGATGCATCCAAAGTGCGTATCATGCGCGCGCCGTGCATGGGTGGATGTGATGTTGCACCTGCGGTTCGCATTGGTGACGCTGAACTTGGCAATGTCACCGCAGAGCAATTATTGGAAATGACGGGCAAAGCCGCAACCAATAAAGCTGTTCCAGCAAACATTCCTGATTACATTGCGCTTGATGCCTATAAGGCTGACGGTGGCTATAAAGTTTGGGACAAGATCAAATCCGGTGGCATTGAATTTGACGCGATGCTTGATCTGCTGAAAGACTCCGGTCTGCGCGGTCTTGGTGGCGCTGGCTTCCCATCTCACATGAAATGGAAATTCGTGCGTGGCTATGAAGGCCCGCGCCTGATGACCATCAATGGCGACGAAGGCGAACCGGGTACATTCAAAGACCGTTATTATCTAGAGCGTGATCCACATCGGATGCTCGAAGGTGCGTTGATTGCCGCGCATTATGTGGAGGCGGAACGCATCTATCTTTATAT
>CAZXZQ010000237.1:0-4558 GCA_964645215.1 uncultured Rhizobiaceae bacterium
AACCAAATTAGTATTACGAAGACAGCTGTGGAAACAACTGACAAACACCCAGATGCCCAAGAGGTGAAATCCGTTCGTCACTGGACTGATCATCTATTCTCATTCCGTTTAACCCGCCCGCAATCATTGCGCTTTCGCTCTGGTGAATTCGTCATGATTGGCCTTGAAGGCGACAATGGAAAACCGCTTCTGCGTGCTTATTCTATCGCATCACCTTCATGGGATGATGAATTGGAATTTTACTCAATCAAAGTGCAAGACGGTCCGCTTACCTCCAAGCTACAACACATCAAAGAAGGCGATCATATAATCCTTCGCCCGAAGCCAGTTGGCACGCTTGTGCTGGACGCTCTTATTCCGGGTAAACGTCTTTTCCTTTTCTCAACGGGCACTGGTTTTGCACCATTTGCTTCGCTCGTCCGTGACCCGGAAACCTACGAGAAATTTGACGAAGTTATAGTCACTCATACCTGCCGTGATGTTGCAGAACTTGATTACAGTAAAGAACTTGTTGCGGGTTTGGCAGATGATCCACTGATCGGAGAATTTGTTGAAGGGAAGCTCAAATATTACCCAACGACAACGCGCGAACCTTCAGACAATCAAGGTCGTATTACTAATCTAATCGAGAATGAGAAACTCTTTGAAGATTTAGGCATTGATAAACTGAACTCTGAAAGGGATCGCGTCATGCTATGTGGTTCCATGGGCTTTAATACTGACTTGCGTGAGATTTTGGAAACGCGCGGTTTTGAAGAAGGTGCAAACTCAAAACCTGCAACCTTTGTTCTCGAAAAAGCTTTTGTTGGCGAATAATTTACGACCAGCATAGTTACTTTTTATAGTTTTTATGGCATTAAGGGCGTACATCTCCCGATGCTGAAAGCTATGAAAAATTATGACTGAATCTAAAGCAGTATTGAATAATCGCGATAAAAAAGATGAATCCCTAAAAGAAGACATTCGCTTTCTTGGGCGGTTGGTTGGCGACGTTGTGCGTGAGCAGCATGGCGAGCATACTTTTGACCTTGTTGAGAACATAAGACAGAAATCTATTGGCTATCTGCGTGACAACAGCGAAGTTGATAAAACTGAGCTTGAGACAATTTTGAATGGTTTAAGTTCTTCTGAAGCAGTTGAGGTTGTTCGGGCATATAGTTATTTTTCTCACCTTGCTAATATGGCGGAAGATCAACATCGTATCCGCCGGACACGTACACATGAAATGGACGGATCCCCAAAGCGTGATGGGTCAATTGATAAAGCTTTCGATCGTGCATTTGCTGAAGGCGCTAGCGTTGAAGGGTTGATTGATTTCTTTCAAGACGCAAATTTGCGTGCAGTTCTGACCGCCCACCCGACTGAGGTGCGCCGTCAATCTTCTATGCAACGTGAAATTGCGATGGCGGATTTAATTGCCAAACGAGATCGGATGGAACAGACGCCAGAAGAAAAAACTGATATTCACGATAAGCTTAAACGTGCAATGCTGATCTTATGGCAAAGCAATATTTTAAGGCAGACCAAGCTTACCGTATTGGACGAAGTTGATAATGGCCTCACCTATTACGATCATACCTTCTTCAAGGAGTTGCCAAGGTTATACACTGCTATAGAAGATAAGCTTTCTTCATTCGGTCATGATCAAGAAATATTTATAAAGTCTTTCTTTAAGACAGGCGCTTGGATTGGTGGTGATCGCGATGGAAATCCATTCGTAAATGCGGACATTATGTCTGAAACGATGCGCAAGCAAAGCACTAAGGCGCTAGAGTTTTTCCTTGAACAATTGCACAAGCTGGGTGGTGAACTTTCACTTTCAACTGAAATAGTTTCTATAACGAAAGAGCTGGAAACACTTGCTGATAAATCAGGTGATAAATCCACACATCGTGAAACTGAACCTTACCGTAAGGCAATTGTTGGCATGTATAATCGTCTTGCAGCAACTTTGCGTAAGATTGATAAAACGAAGTCGCCACGTGCGCCTCTTGCAAAAGCAAAACCATACAGTAATAGCGAAGAACTAATCACTGATCTTGACGTGATTCAAAAATCACTAAAGGAAAATGGTGCAGACCTTCTAGCGAGAGGGCGCGTAAGGCATCTGCGTCGCGCGGTAGATTGTTTTGGGTTTTACTTAGCAAGTCTTGATATGCGCCAGAATTCTGATGTGCACGAGAGATTGGTTGGCGAACTTTTGGAGGCGGTGCAGCCTGGTACAAATTACTCTGAGCTTTCAGAAGAAGATCGTATTGCACTGTTAGTTGAAGAATTACAAAATAAACGACCGCTCTTGCGCCAAGACATAACGTATTCTGAAGAAGCCGAGAAAGAGCTTGGCATCTTCCGTATGGCGCTTAAGTTGAAAAACAAATATGGTGAAGCAGCGGTTCGAAATGCAATTATTTCGAATACGCAAAGCGCATCTGATTTGCTTGAGCTTGCAGTGATCATGAAGCAAATTGGCTTAGTTTCACCTGAAGGTGAAACTACTATGAACCTTATCCCGCTTTTTGAAACCATTGGTGATTTGCAAGCCTGTCCGGAAATTATGGACCGCCTTCTTTCCATTCCTGAATATAAGCAATTGGTGGACGCGCGCGGTGGCACGCAGGAAGTCATGCTCGGATATTCGGACAGTAACAAAGATGGTGGATTTATCACATCTGGTTGGGAACTTTATAAAGCAGAAATTAAACTAATTGAACTGTTCAAAAAACATAATGTGCGCTTACGTCTTTTCCATGGTCGTGGTGGCACGGTTGGGCGTGGTGGCGGGCCAAGCTATGATGCTATTTTAGCACAACCTAATGGTGCGGTTAACGGGCATTTGCGCCTGACAGAGCAGGGTGAAATAATATCAAGTAAGTATACCAATCCTGAGCTTGGGCGTCGTAATTTAGAAATTCTTGCAGCAGCAACGCTTGAAGCTTCATTGCTTCAAGATGCTAGACCTGAACCAAAAGAAACGTATCTCAGTGCGATGGAGGAAATTTCTGACGGTGCATTTAAAAAGTATCGTGACCTTGTCTATGATGATCCAAATTTTGTTGAATATTTTTGGAATGCCACGGTTATCAATGAGATTGCAGGCTTAAACATAGGCTCGCGCCCAGCGTCTCGTAAGAAAACGCGCGCAGTTGAAGACCTTCGCGCAATACCCTGGGTATTCAGTTGGTCGCAGTGTCGTTTAATGGTGCCAGGTTGGTATGGATTTGGATCAGGCGTTAAGGCATTTCTTGATGCGCATGGCGATGAGGGTATTGAACGGTTACAAGAAATGTTTGCTGGCTGGCAATTCTTCCAAGCACAGCTTTCCAACATGGATATGGTTCTTTCAAAAACAAATTTGGGCATCGCAGAGCGTTATGCAGGGTTAGTGCCGGAAAAAGAATTGGCGGACCGTATCTTCACTAAAATCAGCGATGAAATGAATTTGACGATTGAAATGCTCTTTAAGATTACAGGGCAGACAAGATTACTTGAATCAAATCCTCTGCTAGAGCGCTCCATACAAAACCGCTTCCCTTATCTTGACCCCATCAATCACATACAGGTGGAGTTAATGCGTAAGTATCGCTCTGATGATGAAGATCCAAATATTTTAAGAGGATTGCAATTGACTATAAATGGTATTGCAGCAGGCCTACGGAATAGTGGTTAGAGGTCGTTTTCAGAACTTGCTTTGATTTTAGCTTTGCTAGAAGCAGTTCATATTTAAGCAAAGGCTGATTATGACGACTCCGCAACAACGCATTATGCTGGGCATTGATACTGGCGGTACCTATACGGATGCTGTTATCTTCAGTCATGAATCTGGCGTTGAGGCAAAAGCAAAATCGCTCACTACAAAGCATGATCTATCAATTGGCATTGCAGGTGCAGTTGATGCTGTATTAGAGGCATTCGAAAAACCTGTTTCTCATGTAAAACTCGTCTCTATTTCAACGACACTTGCAACCAATGCACTTGTTGAAGGCAAAGGTGGCAGTGCCGCTCTTATTATGATTGGGTTTGATCAACAAGACATGGAAAAAGCTGGCCTCAAAGAAGCGCTTGGCGGCGATCCGGTAATTTTCATTCCTGGTGGTCACGATGTGCAGGGTAATGAACGCCCGCTTGATATGAGTGCATTGGATGGTTTTCTTGAAGCGCATTCTGGCCATGTCTCAGGATTTGCGGTTGCAGGCATGTTTGCTGTCCGCAATGCTTCTCATGAATTGAAAGTAAAGCAATATCTGGAAGAAAAAACAGGCCTGCCAGCAACGTCTAGCCATGAACTTTCTTCTAAGCTTGGCGGTCCAAAACGTGCCCTCACGACACTTCTAAATGCACGTCTTATTCCGGTTATTCGTGATCTCATAAATGCATGCAAGTCTCACCTTAAGAAAACTGGCATAAAAGCACCATTAATGGTGGTGCGAGGTGATGGGGCTTTAGTAAGTGCAGACTTTGCATTGCAACGTCCAATCGAAACCATCCTTTCAGGTCCTGCGGCAAGTTTGATAGGTGCAAAATTTATGTTGGGCACCGCAGATGCTATTGTATCTGATAT
>CAZXZQ010000238.1:0-4552 GCA_964645215.1 uncultured Rhizobiaceae bacterium
AATCCATTTAATCCGGCCAGCGAAGAAGCGGTTGCGATGATTGATCGCTTGATACAAGATTCATACAAATGGTTCGTTGAAATTGTAGCTGAACGCCGAGACATGACGCAGTTCGAAGTAAGAAAGCTTGCCGACGGCAGTGTTTTTACTGGGTCTCAGAGTCTTGAAAATGGTCTGATTGATGCCATTGGTAGTGAGGAGGTGGCAATCTCTTGGCTTGAAGAAAACAAAGATATTTCTGAAGATTTGAAAGTTATAAAATATAAGCCAAAAAGACCACAGCAAGGGCTGTTTTCTGGTAATTCGTCATTACAAAAAGTGGCGCAATTTTTTGGAATTACGCTGACTACAAATGATGCAAGTGCAATTGATAAATTAATCCAAGAACGTCTACTGCTTGACGGTCTGGTATCAATTTGGCATGGTTACTTTGAAAACCCAACAAACTAGAAGAATTGTCATGATAAAATCAGAGTTAGTTCAGGTTATTGCTGACAAAAACCCACATCTTTATCACAGAGATGTCGAAAATGTAGTGAACGCTATTCTAGATGAAATAACCAATACACTTGCTGAGGGAAATCGTGTTGAATTGAGGGGCTTTGGTGCTTTCTCAGTGAAAAACAGACCTCCAAGAAAAGCAAGAAATCCTAAAACTGGGGATCAGGTTTCCGTTGAAGAAAAATGGGTTCCATTTTTTAAAACCGGTAAAGAATTAAGAGAACGTCTTAATAAGTAATAATATCAACCGCCCCAATTCTATGAAGGTTTTGCTATGCGCAAATTTGTAAACCTATTTTTCCTTTTGCCATTGGCGATTGTGTTGATTTTAATTTCAGTGGCTAATCGTCAATATGTTCAGTTTAACTTTGATCCGCTCAATGTATTGCCTTCAATTGAACTTCCATTCTTCGTTTTTCTTTTTGCAGCGTTGATTGTTGGGATGTTTATCGGTGGTGGTTTAACATGGGTTACTCAAGGTAAACATCGTAAGGCATTACGTGAAAAGTCTGGTGAAGCAGATATGCTTAGCCGAGAAAAAGCGGCCGCTAAACCAAGCACAAAGTCAGAAGAGATTGCGCCAGGTTTGCCACTTATTAGTTCATCTAATTAAGTTTGAATTTTACTTTAAAATGCCTGAACCAAATGTTGCGTTAAACGGTACACAGTGGATAAACACCTTTTTAAAATCGTCAGGATTTATTGAAGCGGGTATCTTATAGGTTTGGCTGCCTTCAATCGATTTTAATCTACCAAGACGCTTCTTTGGTTTGTCATTTCCAAGAAATACAAAAAGTGCTGGGCCTTTTTTGGTCTTGAAGTTATTGCCTAATCTTAATTCATGCCCCTTGGCAGTTTTTACAATTTTTACGCTGCCTGTTGTCCAAGACACTGAAACACCTTTGATGTTGCCTTTTTTTATAATCGTTTCTGCAAATGAAAACGCAGGATTGAGTAAAATCAATCCTGCGCTCATTAAGGCTGTTAAGATGATATGCTTCACGCGGCCGCACTAAGCTCTTTAATGTTTTGAGTGCTTGTATCGTACTCAATATCTAAACGTACGAGTTGCTCTGTTGTAAGCGGCTTATAGCGTTCACTTTCAGCATCCACTTCACCGCGAATTACAACAGCAGGCAGATTAAGTGCGCGCATAATAACCGGCGGGTCTTTTTCTTCTGGAAGCTGGCAGAAGGCCATGCGGGTTGTAAGTTTGCCAATAGAAAGTATTGAACTCAGTACACCAAACGGCACAGCTAAAAGCGGGCCAACAAAAACCGGTAGACAAATGATAAGTGTCGTTGCGCTGTAATCGCCTACATAGGCAATAGCACCAAGCCCGGACAAGCCAAAGAGTGTTTGCGGCCATAGGTGTTTTGATGTGACATCAATAGGCAATGATTGCGCGCTGCGAGATTGAGCAGTCCAGCCTTTTGCTTTCTTGAGTACAAAAAGTTTGAACAAGAAGATTGTATTCGCAACCGCCATAATAGGTGCAAGTAACATTGAGAAAATAATTTCCATAAATGCACCTGATAAAATTGCCAGTGTGCCGCCATATGATTTGCGCAGCGTACTATTGGTAATTGTGTCAAATAGCGAGGCTATTTTGGGCGCAAAGATCATACCCATAATAATGAAGTAAAGTAGATATGTTGTGCCCACGGCTTGCATTTGTACATTCATTGCTGGGAATGCATATGCACCCATGGCCACCACGATGAACATCATCCAAGCTGGTGAACTTACGAACATCAAGATCGCGAGAAGCAATTGAATGCGGCTTGTAGGCAAAAGACCAGGTTCATTTAGAAGTTTAAAATATTGCATATTGCCATGGCACCAGCGTAGGTCGCGGCGAATGAACTCTAAAATATGGGGCGGGTTTTCTTCGTATGATCCACCTTCTTCAGCCAAGACGCGGCATTCATAGCCAGCGCGGCGCATGAAAGTTGCTTCTACCTGGTCATGACTTAACACGTAGCCAGATAGAGGTCCTTCACCTTTAAGAATTGGAAGATGACAATGGTCGATGAAAGGTTTCAAACGCAAAAGCGCATTATGCCCCCAATAAGGACCACAATCTGCCTGCCACCACGCACTGCCAAGCGTATATGACTTCATGCCCATGCGCATACCAAATTGGAATACGCGGCTAAATGTACTGTCTGAAGGAAGGCCAACAACAAGGCTTTGAACAATGCCTAATTTATCGTTCTTTTGCATGATACGCACCATGCGAAGAATTGTAGATGCACTCATCACGCTATCTGCATCGAGTGTCAGCATGTAGTCATGGTCAGAACCCCAACGGTCACAGAAGTCACGAATGTTCCCTGCTTTAAAACCAGGGTTTTCTTTACGTCTGCGATACGTTACTTCAAACTTGCCAGCCCAAGATTTTTTAAGATCGCTAAAGACTTTATCTTCTTCTGACATGACTTCCGGGAATGAACTGTCGCTTAAGATATATGCATGGAATTGATCTGCATTGCCTGATGCCACTAATCTGGCGATCATCGCGTTCATGTTGCGAGCAACTTGCTCAACATCTTCATTGCGAATGCACATGGCAAGTGCAGTTGATGCCGTGATTTTTTCTTTACCGTTGATTTTACCTGCATCGGGAAAAACGTGCAAAGCAGCATTTTTTGTAAGCCTTAAAAGACCAAGACCAATAATAGCGTTCCAAAAGCCAATAACCGTCCATGGTAGTGTTATCATAAAACAAGCTAGGAGAATAAACTCAGCAAGGCTAATACCATTTAATGAAAGTGAGTACGTAAATAGCCCTAGAAGAAGGACCATAGTCGACGCAACAAGTGACAGAAATAATAGGCGGCGATTTTTGGTAGTCATTTATACTTTACCCGATAATAAAAATTTATTTTATTGACAAAAGAATGATTTAATCTCTTTTCAGAGATAAGATTTTAAAAAATCCGATGTCGCTAGAATACTCTATAGAGAATTTTTCCTGAACTGTGTCTGAACAATTGAATCAAATAAATGTTACTGAGATGAGAGCTTTCGTATTGAATTATCCAGCTGCAGGGGAGGCAGAACTTAAATGCGCGGAATTATCTGTAAATGCAATAGGTAAAGTACTTGTTAAAACGCTTTTTAGCGGTGTTAGCAAAGGCACAGAAAGCCTTGTTTTCCATGGGCTTGTGCCTGAAAGCGAATGGGAAACCATGCGTTGCCCCCATCAAGTGGGCGGTTTTTCTTTCCCTATCTCATATGGATATTGTTGCGTTGGTGAAGTTTTAGAAACAGGTGAAGGTGTAACATGTGTCACAAAAGGTGATCGCGTATTTGTGCTTCATCCGCATCAAGATCTGTTCATGGTAGATGCAAACATGTGTTCAGTCTTACCTAAACAGCTTTCTGCCTCGCGTGCAGTTTTGTCTGCCAATATGGAAACAGCATTAAATGGGGTTTGGGACGCGCAGATTGAAGGTGCAGAAAACATCGCCATCATTGGTGCAGGCGTTGTTGGGCTGCTTATTGGTTTTGTAGTTAGAAAACGTACAGGTATTTCTCCGGTCATAATTGATGTTGACGAGGGAAAGCGTAACATCGCGGAAGCCTTCGGCCTCACTTTTAAAACTGCTGATGTTGCTGCGCATGAGAATGATCAAAGCATGCAGCGCATTTTTAATACAAGCGCTTCAGGGGCAGGGTTGCAGCTGGCGATTGATATGGCGGCTTTTGAAGCGCGTATTGTTGAGATGAGTTGGTATGGATCAAAAGAAGTGTCGCTAAAGCTTGGTGGCAGCTTTCATTCCAAGCGGTTGCAGATCATTTCCAGTCAGGTTGGCCATGTGGCTGCACCCAAACGCGAAACACATAGTTATGCAGATCGAATGGCAGAAGTTATGATGCTATTGGAAGATGACACACTTGATCTGTTGCTAGAGCCAGCTGTTGATTTTGAAGAAATGCCTAAGCGCGTTCACGATATTTTCAATGAGAAAAGCAGTGCGCTTTGTCAATTAGTTCAATATAGAAGTTTGTAATTAGATTTATTCATTAGGAGAAGTTTTTTGCA
>CAZXZQ010000239.1:0-4543 GCA_964645215.1 uncultured Rhizobiaceae bacterium
TTATTTATGTCAGCCCCTATATAAAAGGCACTTCCGTCATCCCGGTTGCCATGCAAACCGGGATCCATTGAAGTTATCGTGTGGAGCAGGCAGCAGATTATTTGCACTGCGCATGATGCAACTCATACCATCTGCCTTAACAAGTAGATGGGTATAATAGATCCCGGCTCACAGTAGTGGCCGGGATGACGGATGAGTCTTAGCCCTCGCCTACCCCAAATAGCTGTGAAATATCTACATCCAATGCACTAGCGACTCTATCTGCAGTCTCAAGCGTCACATTCACCTGACCAAGTTCAATTTTGCTGATATAGGATTGATCTGCGTACTTGCCGCTATCATCAACATCTGTGTTGATGCGCATTGCAAGTTCTTCTTGAGATATACCGAGTTCCTTGCGGCGGTTACGCACGGCGATGCCGAATCTTTGCTTAATGTCCATACGGACTATGAAGCCTATTTACAAAAGCACTTTCTAAGCATTATATTACCTATTATGTAATGAATTACATATTCATCCAGCGCGCGGATGCGGGTGGAGGCAAGCCCAACCCACAAGGGTTCCCTCCACCCGGCTTTGTTTTGGGTGAGGATTGGGCGAAATTTTACCTTCCCTCTTGCCTGATTGTCGAAGGACGGGGGAACCCCAGATTACCAATCATCAACCACACCACGCCCTTCGACAAGCTCAGGGTGAGGCGTAATTTTTTATCCCCGCCTTATCCCCTTCCCCCATACTCCCCATATCACGCATTTATACAAACGACGGAATCGCGACCGAACTTTTTCGTGAATGGGTGACAGCAGAGCGGTGGGAAGGAAGTATCGGACTTTTCTTCCGCCTCGAAGGCGACCTCCTGCGATTTATCCCGGGCAGGCGTACTAAAAACCTCTGCACAGGCGGCTCAAACGAGCGTCAATATATATAAAACTGGATCGGCGTTTATTTGAGCTGCCTGAAGTTTGTAAGGAAATCATCATGCCACTGGCTGAAACAGACCGAGTGAATGAAAGCCCGCGTCTCGACGTGAGAGATCGCTTTAACGCTGCCAAACTACTGCAAACCGATATTGGTGCATGGCGTGAATGCAACCACAAGACCTGTAAGGCGCGAAAGTCCTGCGCTGGTGGCCCGCGCGGCACCGCCACCAGAACCGGCGGCTGGCCAACATGTACGCAAGAAGGCCGCGCGCGGTTGAGAGAAAACAGGTCTCCCCTACCCTGGGAACCGAGTGAAACGTATAAACGCGAAACACCAAACGAGCGAGACTTCCGCCGGGCAGAACGTGAATTACTCAAGCTTAATATATTGCTGAAACAAGAAGGCATTCGAGACGAAAATCTGAGATGTGACGAATGACACAGAAATATTGTTTGGCCATCGCTATCTTTATTTCATCGGCCCATGACAAACTTTAGCGGGCAAATTTAAAAAGGACACAGTCATGAAACTTATTTCTAAAACACTTGCAGTTGCTATTATTGCCACAACACCATTTGTAGGCGCGCCCCTTACGGCACAAGCTGGAGAGTCACTAAGCGCAGAAGTTAACCGCATCAATTATGATGGATTCCACAGATGCAAAGAGCTTCGCAACCGCGGCTATAAAGCATCAGCATCAGGCACATCAATCGATGGTGTCGGCTATGGAAACGCATCATTTCGTGTTTCAACCTGCTTTAAAAGCAGAGCGCGTTGTCAACGGTTTATCGATCGTATTTACCATCACATCTCATCCATTGACCGTCTACACCATGCGCGTTGTAGCCGTTACTAAACAATCGATAACGAGCGTAAGCATTATTTCTGGTTACGCTTTTTTCATTTCGTGATAGATATCTAGAATATGTCACATATTTCGTATAATTCAGCTTTTTGTGACTTGCCAGTTACCGTTTAAATACCAATCTATAAGGGTAACGAAAAAGGAGAACGTTATGAAAACAATGGCCAAAGCATTAACAATCGCAATAGTGGCAAGTGCGCCATTTGCAGCTTCGTTACAATCCGCTCAAGCAAGAGATGATATTTTTGCGGAAACAAATCGCATCAATTACAATGGATTTCAGAAATGCCAGGAATTGGGCAATACGGGTTATAAAGCATCTGCTGCTGGTTACTCCCTTGATGGCGGTGGCGGCATTCGCTCAGGCAGCGGCGTTGGCTTTCGCATCAATACCTGTTTTGAGACTAAGGCGCAGTGTGAGCGCTTTATAGATCGAATTCATCATCATGTAACAACAATTCAGCGTCTGTATCATGCAGGCTGTTTTGCACGCGGCTAGGCGGGAACGCTTATCCTAAAAATGGGTTGGTTTGGCGCTCTTCTCCAAAAGTGCCGCCCGGCCCGTGTCCGCAAATGAAATTGATATCATCACCAAGCGGTAAAAGCTTATTTTTGATAGATGATATAAGGGCATCATGGTCACCACCCGGCAGATCTGTTCGGCCGACAGAACCTTGAAATAACACATCGCCGACATGGGCAAATTTAAGTTCTTTACAGAAGAACACGACATGGCCCGGCGCATGGCCCGGACAATGTAAGACTTCAAATGAATGACCGGCGATTTGAACTGTGTCACCTTCTTGCAACCAACGATCTGGCGTTAGATTTTCAAAAAAGCCTGGTAGGTCATAACTTTCAGCAACTGTCTCCACGCTGTCACATAATGGTTTATCATCAATATGTGGACCTATGATCTCGACACCAAGGCGTTCTTTAAGTTCCATTGCAGCACCCACATGATCAAGGTGCCCATGGGTTATGAGAATTTTCTCGACAATGATCCCGGTCTCGCCAATCGCTTCATATATTTGATCAATGTCTCCGCCCGGATCAATCACCACACCAGATTTATCCCCATCATCCCAAATCAAGGTACAATTCTGTTGGAACGGTGTAACAGGCACAATGGCAATTTTTAATTCTGACATGGAAAACTCTCGACTATGTATTTTGTAAATATACACTTTAAACAAAGAGGGCGGGTATGAAACCCGCCCTTGAACTAATTTTTAATTCTTCTAGGAATTATTTCCCTAGGAACTTACCAGCAATACCTGTTAGCAAACCACCGCCAACTAGGCCACCGCCTGCGTTACCGACGAGTGAGGCAATGTCTAGACCGCCTGCTGCTGCTGCCGGGTCACCGCCGCCAAGTAGGCCGCCAATAACACCACCAAGAGCAGTACCGCCAGCAAGACCGCCAACGCCACCAGCTAGTAGCTTAGGCAACATGCTCATTGCAGCTTGCTTTAACATGCCACCAGCAACGCCGCCGCCAACAACACCTGAAACAACTTGAATTATTATCGGAAGTAATGCTTCCATATCAATATCTCCTTTGTGGGGGCGTTTAAAGAATTAGCCCCTAATTAAACTCCCCTAAAATTATGAACTATAATAAAACAATTCATAATCTGCATAATAAGTGCAAATTAAGGCCAAGGTAAACAGGTATTTCGTGGATTAACAGACTATTTAGGGCTAAAAATGCTTATAATCAGCCAAGATGAGCAGTAACAGCCTTATCGTAATCATCCATAAGCGAGAAGGAAATATCACTTGGGGTGAATCGGTGCTCGCCAATTTCAGACACAGGCGTCACCTCAGCTGCCGTACCCGTTAGGAAACATTCCGAAAAATCAGGCAATTCTTCAGGCATAATAGCACGCTCGACCACTTCAATCTGACGTGCTTTTGCAAGATCAATAACCGTCTGCCGCGTAATGCCGTTAAGGAAACAATCTGGAGTAGGTGTATGAATTACACCGTCTTTGATGAAGAAGATATTAGCCCCTGTCGCCTCAGAAACCTGACCACGATAATCAAGCATCATCGCATCTGCATATCCGCGTTCTTCTGCAGCATGTTTGGAAAGCGTGCAAATCATGTAAAGACCAGCAGCCTTTGCAAAACAAGGAATAGTAGCCGGATCAGGCCTACGATAAATTGCATTATCAAGACGGATACCTTTTTTGCGCTCTTCAGGATCAAAATAACTAGGCCAATCCCAAATCGCGATCGCAACATTAATAGTATTGGACTGGGCAGAAACCCCCATCATCTCACTGCCACGCCACGCAACGGGGCGAACATACGCATTTTTAAGACCTTGCTTTTCAAGTGTGTCACGGCAGGCCTGGTTAATTTCTTCAACTGTATACGGTATTTCAAAACCCAAAACTTCAGCAGAATAAAACAATCGTTCAGTGTGTTCTTGGAGTTTGAAAATCTCACCTTCATAAGCGCGCTCACCTTCAAAGACAGAACTTGCATAATGAAGCCCATGGGTCAAAACATGCACCTGTGCATTTTCCCACGGCACCATTTCACCATTATACCAAATATACCCACTCAGTTGATCAAACGGTATACCAGCCATTATTCTTCTCCAAAATATAAAAAGGGGTGGTTTTTTCGACCTAAAACCCTTGCTTATGCGTTTTCTCCAATGAAAACCGTATTGTTCTAAAAAAAATATGTCAATAGTGCTGACTTATTTTTTTAAATATGCGATAGGAATTATATGAGTAAAA
>CAZXZQ010000240.1:0-4525 GCA_964645215.1 uncultured Rhizobiaceae bacterium
GCCTGGATATGTGGTGCTAATTGTATCTTTTGTGTTCATGCATTGCGTTTATCACCCTCACAGCAGATTGCAATGGGCGCGCGCATTTAGGAGATAAATTATAGCAGTGTTCATGCAGTAAAAGATTTATGATGCGCGTGTTTTTTTAAGAGAAATGTGAAGAACAATCATTACCAGAATTGAGAATATTGAAACGATGACCAGAGTTTCAGTTTTTAACTCTCGCATACCGTGGCCCATATAAACTGTGATGGCCGTGATGGGCAGGATGCCTAAGCCGGTTGTCCATAAAAATGTCCACCAACGAACATTAGTTAGCCCCGCTGCGTAATTGATCAGGTTGAATGCAATTAATGGTATGAAGCGGCTTATGAGCAAGGTAAGCGCGCCTTGATCATCCGTCCATTTGTCTAGCTTATCTTGATGTTTTTCGGGCAATATCCAAGTAACGAAGGGTTTGCCAAGTTGTTTTGCAAGCGCAAAGGAAAGTGAGGCACCTACCATGGCTCCTATCCATACTAAAACTGTGCCATGTACGAAACCATACACATTGCCGGCTGCCAGTGCTAAAAATTCAGCTGGGAAGGGGATGAAACAATGCACGATCATTAAGATTATGACGCCCAGCTGGCCCCAAACTCCCATTGAGCGTAATTTCTCAGGAAATACATGATAGGCTTCAATCCAATTTATTTCCAAAGAATTGTGAAGGAATATTGCTACCCCAATGATAAATGCCACGATCAAAAGAAGCAGTATCCAACGCCAATGCGATGGCCGCATGCTTGATGACTTTGCGTCATCCTCCAATTCTACGCTTTTACCCGTTGGCTCCATGCCAAACTTCTCCCAACCAGACCATTTTGGTCTAAGTGGAGAAATTCTATTGTTTCCTGCTGAATTTTCAAGTCAATTAGAATTTATTATATATCGAGGTTTGCAACGTTCAGTGCATTGCTCTGAATAAATTCCCGTCTTGGCTCAACTTCTTCACCCATTAAGCGCGTGAAGAGATCATCAGCTTCAGCAGCTTCATTTACCTTCACTTGCAACAGTGATCGAACATTTGGATCAAGCGTTGTTTCCCAAAGCTGATCCGGGTTCATTTCACCAAGCCCCTTATAGCGCTGTAATGCAATGCCTTTGCGGCCCGCATCGAATACTTGTTTAAGCAGTGCTTGAGGTCCAGAAATTGTTTCAAAGCTGTCTTTGCGTCTGAAAACAGGCGGCTTGCCGTAGATCTCTTGTAATTCAGAAGCAAATGAATCCATACGGCGAGCATCGGCAGAGCCTATAAGTGCCATGTCGACATTAGCTACTTCTTTCACACCACGCACTGTGCGTTCGAAAACAAAGCCTGCATCTGGGGCAAATGAACCCTGCCAGCCGCGCTCTGTTTCTTCAGAAATGACATCTAATCTTTTGGCGACATATTCTGCGGCTTGTGCTGCTAAATTCCCATCGGAAATAAGTTCCGCGTTAAGCGCACCTGCGATTGCCGCTTGTTCTACAACTTCACGATTATAACGCGTGTGAAGGCCGTTGAGTAGGGTTTTTAACTTCAAACTTATTTCAACGACACCGAGCAAGTCTGTGCCAGTGCGTACTTCGCCAGAGCTTAATTCAAGGCTTGCTTCTTCAAGTCCGCCATTTACTAGAAATTCTTCTAATGCGCGTTCATCTTTGAGGTATTGAGAGGATTTACCGCGGGTCACTTTATAAAGTGGTGGTTGCGCAATGTAGAGATGTCCATGCTCAATTAATTCCGGCATTTGGCGGAAGAAGAATGTAAGCAGCAATGTTCTAATATGCGCGCCATCCACATCCGCGTCTGTCATGATGATGATGCGGTGGTAGCGCAGTTTTTCGATATTAAACTCATCCTTGCCGATGCCAGTGCCAAGGGCAGTTATGAGCGTGCCGATTTCCTGGCTTGAAAGCATCTTGTCAAATCTAGCGCGCTCGACGTTGAGAATTTTACCGCGCAAGGGAAGCACTGCTTGGTTGGCGCGGTTACGTCCTTGTTTGGCAGAGCCACCAGCACTGTCGCCCTCAACAAGAAAGACTTCAGACTTAGCAGGGTCGCGCTCCTGACAATCAGCTAGTTTGCCCGGCAGGGAAGCAATATCAAGCGCGCCTTTGCGGCGGGTGAGTTCACGTGCTTTTCTGGCAGCTTCACGCGCAGCAGCAGCTTCCACAACCTTGGTGATGACAATTTTGCCTTCGGTTGGATTTTCTTCAAGCCATGTGTTGAGCGTTTCATTGACCAGGCTTTCAACCACAGGACGTACTTCAGATGAAACAAGCTTGTCTTTAGTTTGGGAGGAGAATTTAGGGTCGGGTACTTTTACAGAAAGAACACAAGATAGACCTTCGCGGCAGTCATCGCCCGAGAGAGAAACTTTCTCTTTCCTTAGAATGCCTGAACTTTCCGCATAGCCATTGACTTGACGTGTCAAAGCACCTCTGAAGCCAGCCAAATGCGTGCCGCCATCGCGCTGCGGAATGTTGTTTGTAAAACATAAGACATTTTCATGGTAGGAATCATTCCACCAAAGGGCGACTTCGACCGTGATGCCGTCTTTTTCGGATTTTAGATAAATAGGCGATTCAATCAATGCGTTTTTGGTGCGGTCTAGATATTTTACAAACTCTTCAAGACCGCCTTCATAGTAAAGTTCTTCGCTCACTGGTTCCGGTCCGCGATTGTCGGTTAGGATTATCCGCGTACCTGAGTTGAGGAACGCTAATTCACGCAGACGTTTTTCGAGTGTTTTAAAATCAAACTCCACCATCGTGAAGGTTTCTTCCGATGGCATAAAGGTAACTTCGGTGCCGGAGTAATCTCCTGCATCGTCAATAACCTCAAGCGGTCCATCAGATACGCCGTGGGTGAAGGTTACCTTGTGCCATTTGCCATCACGCGCAATTTTGAGCTCAAGTGAGATGGAAAGTGCATTAACAACAGAAACACCAACGCCGTGCAATCCGCCAGAAACTTTGTAGGAGTTTTGGTCGAACTTACCGCCTGCATGAAGTTGGGTCATAATAACTTCTGCAGCTGAAATGCCTTCTTCTTCGTGAATGCCGACCGGAATGCCGCGACCATTATCAGTTACTGTAACGGATCCATCTGGATTGAGCGTCACCGTTACTCGGTCCGCGTGACCTGCAAGCACTTCATCAATGCCATTATCAACAACTTCGTAAACCATGTGGTGAAGGCCTGAACCGTCATCCGTGTCGCCGATATACATGCCTGGGCGTTTTCTTACCGCGTCTAATCCTTTCAAGACCTTGATGGAATCCGCGCCATATTCAGCAGCGTCCATACCATCTTCTTCAGGGGTTTCCGGTGTATCGGTCATTAAGTTTTTCCAAAGGTTTTAGCGTTTCGAATCGCTGCAAAATTCATGAATCTAATATAGGCTTTTTGAGCCCAAAAACCAAATTTGCGCGCAAGTTATCCAAGGGTGGAATTTTTTGCTTTGATGCTTATCTATGATGCAAAGGGAATTGTTTCATGGACACACAACCTGCACATTTTATTCCGCCTGCTCCGGTGCCGCGCACAACGCCACCGAGCCTTCTGAAAATGTTCTGGATTGTTTATAATAATCCGATCGAATTATGGGGTGAACATTCTTATAGAGAGCCGTATGTGTATGTGCGTTCTGGTATTGGTGGACCACTGTTAGTCGCAAATGATCCCGATCTCATCAAAACCATTCTGGTTGAAAAAGCGAAGTCTTTTAAAATGGCGCGCGTGCGCCAATTGGTTCTAAGGCCGATCTTAAATGAAGGTCTTTTGACAGCTGAAAACCCAATCTGGAAACGGTCTCGCAAGGCGATGGCACCGGTTTTCACGCCGAAACATATTCACGGCTTTGCAGATGGTATGTTGCGTGAAACAGAGGCATTTATTGAGCGCTACAAAAATCTCAATGAGCCGTTTGACATGGCGCATCATATGACGGAGCTCACCTATGATATTTTAGCGGAAACACTTTTTTCGGGTGAAATTGCTGGAAATCCTGATGAGTTTGCAGAAAACATCGAACGGCTTTTTGAGACCGTTGCAAGGGTCGATCCCTTTGACATTGTCCAGTTTCCGGAATGGGTGCCACGCTATACCCGTGTTCGCGGTAGAAAAACGCTGCAATATTTCCGGAATATTGTAAGTGACACGGTTAATATGCGTGCTGGCAAAATTCAAAAAGGTGAAACAGTTCCTGATGATTTTCTAACGCTTCTGTTGCGTGCAGAAGGACCCGATGGTTTGACCCGCAGTGAGGTTGAAGACAATGTCATAACCTTTATTGGTGCAGGGCATGAAACAACGGCACGCGCGCTTGCTTGGACAATTTACCTGTTGGCTAAAGCGCCGCATGAACGTGAAAAAGTGGAAACAGAAGCCAAGTGGGTTACTCAGAAATACTCTAACCCTTTGGACTGGGTTGATAATATGCCATATGCAAGGGCTGCTTTTGATGAAGCAATGCGACTTTACCCGCCAGCGCCAAAT
>CAZXZQ010000241.1:0-4502 GCA_964645215.1 uncultured Rhizobiaceae bacterium
ATATGCCAGAAACAAAAGTGGCCACCGAAATGCATGCATACAAAACCAGCATGATGCGCGCTTCTGTTGTCACATTCCCCAACTGTCTCTTTGGCACAAAATCATCATTGCATTTTCCAAATGCATTGATCAAAATTGTTTTGCCGTGAAAACACCAAACAGGCAGACCGGTTAAATGCCAGCAATATTGCAATAAGGTTTCAGGCTTTTTGCCTGCAAGTTCTGGGTCTCGTTCCGGGTCTTGGGTATAACGGTGATGTGCCAAATGAAAATAGCGGAAATGGGTTGCAGGAAGAAAGATCAAAAACCCACAAATATGGCCCACAATCAGATTTAAGCGGGCCGATTTAAACGGCGTCAGGTGGCACGTCTCGTGCAAAAGCGTGAATAAAAAGATCAGCAAAACACCTTGCACAAATAACAATGCCTGCCAGCCTGCCACGTGTTGGATGATCAAAAAGCCTACAAGCCCAATCAATCCCCAATGTACCATAAGATGAGCAAGCCCAATGAGATCAGACTTCTCATTCAATGCAACGCGCAAATCCATATCAAGAGATTTTAAAAAGGCTTTATGATCCATTTGCATATGCTCCCCAAAATGAATTTATATTGTTTTTGGGAATTACGGTAGACTCAATTGGCTCATTCGCCCGCCATCCACTGTCCAAACCTGGCCTGTAACAAATCCCGCTTTTTCAGAGGCAAGCCATGTCACAAGAGAAGCAATTTCTTCTGGTTTGCCAGTACGGCGAACAGGGTGAATACCACCGATTTTTTGTCTAAATTCTATCGGGTCACCTAAGCTTTCAATGAAATCAATATTGAGGTCCGTATCAATCCAACCGGGCGCAACCGCATTGCAGCGAACCCCATCCGGCCCATGATCAACCGCAACCGCACGCGTTAACCCATGCAAACCTGCTTTCGATGCACAATAGGCAGGATGTCGTGGGTTAGATCCTAACCCTTCAATCGACCCAATATTGATGATTGAACCAGATGTCTTAATGAGATGTGGCATTGCATATTTTATTAGCAAGAAAGGCGCGGTTAAATTAACCTGAAGGGTATTAGCCCAATCTTCTTTCGTTGCTTCAAGTGCTGTGCCTTCAAGCATTAGCCCTGCATTGTTAACGAGACAATCAAGACGGCCATGCTTTTCAATAACTTTTTCAATAACACGTTCTGGCGCGCTCATTTCAAGGAAGTCTGCCTCAATGCATTCAAACGTCTCATCGTGTTGGCGTTGTGCTGTAACCACCGTTGCACCTTCACTAGAAAATGCTGAAGCGCATGCCGCACCTATACCGCTACGCCCACCAGTTACCAATACGACCTTGCCTTTAAAAGCGCTCACTGTACTGACTTCCCACCGTTTACTTCAACCAATGCACCGCACATATAGCGTGATTGATTTGACGCTAAAAACAAAACAACATCTGCAATATCTTCAGGCTCTGCAATCCGGCCGAGCGGCACTGAGATATTTAATTCTTCAACCGCCTTGTCAGGGTCTAGCCCGCGCATTTCAAAACCAGTGCGGATCATCGGTGTGTTCACCTCGTTAGGGCAAACCGCATTTACACGTATATTTTGATGCGCATGGTCCATACCTAAACATTGTGTAAGAGAGGCAATCGCTGCCTTGGACATCACATATATTGGGTGGTTAGGCCCGGGATGCACACCCCAGCAAGACGACGTATTTACAATCGCACCACTGCCGCTTTCAGCCATAATTGGGATAGCAGCTCGACAAAGGCGAAACGGCGCTTCTACATTAATTGCCATAGTGCGCTTTAAATCATCATCTGTTGATTGCGTGATATCTCCTCGCGTTATAATGCCTGCATTATTGATCAAAATATCAAGACCACCCATTAGGTCATTGGCTTGGTGTGGTAAGCCATCACAAAATGCTTCATCCATCAGATCGCCTTCAATACTGAAGTCACCCTGGCTTTTAGCGAGATCAACACCCAGAACCTTTGCACCCTCTGATTGCAATCTAGATACAATGGCACACCCAATCCCACCGGCAGCACCTGTAACCAATGCTTTTTTACCTTCAAGTTGCATTTAGGAATATTCCTTCAAACTACTTTTGATACATCGCCTGACGGCGTGCTTTTGTTTCTTGCGTACCTTCAGATGAACCATCATGAAATGTACCGAACCACCGATCCCACGGCATTTCCTGATTGCCATAATTGCATTCGTAATATCGGTGATGCAGTTGATGGTAAAATGTGCCAAGCGCCAACCGTTTTTTATCTTTGATCAGTAATTCTTCATACCCTGTATGGGTCATCGCTGCCCCAGGGCCTTGGTACACCACATGGAAGAAAAGATGGACCGGATGAGTTGGCACAACGCAGTGTATCAGCAACGAAGAAAAATAAATTAGATGCTCAACCGGATGCATGGAATTTCCGGCCCACGGACCAATATTGATATTGCGGTGATGCAGCGAATGCACATGCTTATACAAAAACGGCACATGTAACAAACGATGCACCCAGTAAAAATGAAACGCAGACCAAATGGGCAAGAGCATAAGCGCAAGAACAAACCAAACCGGATTTTCTGAAAATGTAATAGTTGGCGCATATCCATTTGCCATCATCCACATAATGATCGCTTGGAAAAACGTTAATTGTCCGATGCCGCTCGTCAGCGTCCAGAACATATTATCATGCACCTGATTGGAGAAATTCCATAAGCGATTATTTTTTGCCTGGTCTCGGTGATCAAATTTTAGCTGCTTGCCTTGGCCTTTCAAAATATAAAAATACCAGTGGAGCCCACCAGCAATCACAATCGTCATAAGAAGATTTATAACCCAAATTTGAAATACCCAGCTAAAGGCAAAACTTTGTGTTGCTTCTAATGATGGATATGCAAAAAACCAAAGCCCGAGAGCAAACAGGGTCATCATCATACGCTCACTGAGCATCAGCCAATTTTCCAAAAACCATTTAACTATAAATCTTGGATCTGGTGGCCAGCGAAAAATTGACGGATTATGAAGTGGCAATTCAGGGTGGTATTGCCACTCCTTGCTCATCGGCTCATCATCAGATGTATCAGTCATGCCAAACCTCAAATTTCATCAGAGTAAATTGAGTAGAAAAAATCGTTAGCGTCAAGCATGTATTTTAAAGCGCCAATAAAATTTTTTAGAGCGAAGACAACAAAATAGAATAAAATCCAACAGCCATTTAAAAAGCATGTTGAATATTTCAATTTCTACGTTTACGTTAAAGTTAAACAAGGCATAGTTTATACATTGCTCTGTGGAGGAGAAATACTTTGGATTTTGTACAACTGCTGATAAGCGGTTTAGCAAATGGTTGCGTATATGGCCTAATCGCGCTGGGGTTTGTTTTAATTTACAAAGCAACAGAAGCGGTGAACTTCGCCCAAGGCGATTTCATGATGCTGGGTGCATTTATCTGTATTGGTTTTACTAATGAAGCTTTTTGGGGCTTGAGTTTTTGGCTCGCCATTCCACTCTCTATCCTGATTATGGCTATATTGGGCTATGTCTTTAACTGGGGTGTTTTAAGCCATATGTTTGGACAGTCCCAAACGGCAATTGTTATTCTAACGATCGCACTGGGCTTCATCATACGTTTTGCTGCAGGCACAATCTGGAGCCATGAACCAACTTCTCTTGAAACACCTTTTGCCGGCGAAGATGTACGGTTCAGCGGACTTGTTCTAGGCGTGGATGAAGTCTCAATCATACTCGTAACAATTATTCTAACAGTGCTACTCTATCTATTTTTCTCGCGCACCAAGCTTGGCCTTGCCATGCAAGCTGCATCGCAAAACCAATTAGCAGCATATTATATGGGCATTCCGGTTAAACGTATTCACAGCTTCGTCTGGGCTCTTTCCGGTGGTGTTGCAGCAATTGCAGGCATTCTGTTTGCTTCAAAAGGTGCAATTGACCCTTCTACCGGCCTTTTGGGCATTAAAGCATTTGCAGCCGCTGCCATTGGTGGTTTCGGTTCACTGCCTGGTGCATTGGTTGGAGGCATCATCATCGGTGTCATAGAACCGCTCGCTTCACGCTATGGCATACCGGGTATCTCGCAAATTGCACCATACGCAATCCTCATTCTGGTTCTGATTTTCAGACCCGGGGGCATTTTCTCACAAACTCAAAAGAAGAAGGTTTAGGGCTAAGACATGCGCTTTGTATTCAAAACCTCCTATGATGCTGACATCAGATTATTCAAACATGGCGCTCAAGCATTTTGGTATAGCCTTCTCTTGCTTGTGATGTTGGCAACGCCACTTTACTTCTTCTTATTCAGTGACCCTTATCTCTTAGGTGAGATCACGGGCGTTTTGATTTTTGCCATTGCGGGCATGGGGTTGATGCTCCTCACTGGCCATACAGGCTTGCCAAGCCTTGGCCACGCAACCTTTATGGCATTAGGATGCTATCTCAACATCATTTACTTAAATGCAGGACTACCATGGCTGAT
>CAZXZQ010000242.1:0-4474 GCA_964645215.1 uncultured Rhizobiaceae bacterium
ATGAATAAAAATAAATATGTTATGAAACTATGCACAGAATATGCAGCTATTTGGGCAGCAAGCATTGCATGGGTTTTATGTGCAGGCATGATACCAAACACAATAGATAATATCATATTGCCACTTTGTGCCGCTGCTATTTTATTCTACCCAGCCTATGCTGTTGGCCTCATTTGTAATCAGATGACCGAAATGGGCCGCTGGCTTATTGGTTCAGCGCTTGGAGTTATCTCTGCAGGCATCTTTATCGCGTGGTATTTCATCGACAACCCGATAGGAATAGAAATTGTAAGTTTCTGTGCAAATGGCTTAATAGCATCCGCATTGATCTCAATTGGCACAATTTCCGCGGCCTGTTTTGTGGGGAAGTATAGGTATGCTTAAGCGTATAAACGCCCTCTCTCCCCCAAAACTATTTTTGCTGAACTGCATTATTTATGCAGGAATTTGGGGTACAGCATTTATATTTTTCCAATTCGAGAATGAACTACAGGAAACATTGAAGAATGCGGCGCTATCGATAACCTTTTCTCTAATAATATTTTATCCGCCCGCTGCATTTGGATGGTTCTACAGTAGATTGCTTGTTATGAAACAATGGTTGATCAGTTCAGCACTTGCCACTCTATCTGCCTCAACACTTACTGTAATGATGTTGATCAACAAACCAACTGGATATGATGGAGCGGGCTACCTGCTTGTAGCTCTTTTGACTTCCATTGTTATTGCAGTAATGACCATCGCAGCAGCATCCTTGATGAAAAAACAAATGCCAGCCACCAAGTGCTTTGGAATACTAACATCGGTCGGTATAATTTGGGCTCTATCTCATGCGGGATTGGATTATTTTAACTTTCCAATTGCTAAACATACAGACTACATCACACTGATAATCCTATGTTTCACGATAGCAGCAAGCACTTTCGCATTCCTAAGTAGCCTTACATTAGGATTGAGAAAAACCAATACAAATTAAACGGCGTTCTTATCAAACAAAAACCCGCCTCTAGGGCGGGCTCTAATTTCTAACTATCCAAGAAACTACGCAGTTTGCGTGATCTGGATGGATGTTTCAGTTTCCGAAGCGCCTTAGCCTCGATCTGACGAATACGTTCCCGCGTCACGCTAAACTGCTGACCAACCTCTTCGAGCGTATGGTCTGTGTTCATGCCGATACCAAAGCGCATGCGCAGAACCCGCTCTTCACGCGGCGTAAGAGAGGCAAGAACACGCGTCGTTGTTTCACGCAAGTTTGCCTGAATAGCAGCATCGATTGGCAGGATTGCATTCTTATCCTCGATAAAGTCACCAAGGTGTGAATCTTCTTCATCCCCGATCGGCGTTTCAAGCGAAATTGGCTCTTTGGCAATCTTGAGAACCTTGCGCACTTTTTCAAGCGGCATGGCAAGCTTTTCGGAAAGTTCTTCTGGTGTCGGTTCGCGACCAATCTCATGCAGCATCTGACGCGATGTCCGCACAATCTTGTTGATCGTCTCAATCATATGCACCGGAATACGGATTGTACGCGCCTGATCCGCGATAGAACGCGTAATCGCCTGACGGATCCACCATGTCGCATAGGTTGAGAATTTATAACCACGGCGATATTCAAACTTATCAACCGCTTTCATAAGGCCGATATTGCCTTCCTGAATAAGATCAAGGAATTGCAGCCCGCGATTTGTATATTTCTTGGCAATCGAAATCACGAGACGCAGGTTTGCCTCGACCATTTCTTTCTTCGCCTGACGGGCCTCGCGTTGGCCTTTTTGCACTTTATGCACAATACGGCGGAATTCAGTTGGCTGTAGACCGGTTTCACCAGCAAGACCTTGAATTTCTCCACGAAGTTCTTTGATCTGAGCGTTTTCACCCTTGTTAAAGTCTTTCCACCCATGAGCAGAAAGATTGGCGATGCGACGAATCCAGTTTGGATCAAGCTCGGAGCCAAAATATTCTTCTAGGAATGCTTCACGCGGCACACCATACGATTCTGCCAAGCGCATCAAGCGACCTTCCAAGCTTAGAAGGTTTTTGTTAATCGCGTAAAGCTGCTCAACCAATGCTTCAATACGATTATTATTAAGCGATAGCGATTTAACAGCCTGCACAATATTTTCATGCAGTTCTTTGTAACGCTTTTCTTGAGCAGGAGAGAGTGTCTTGTTGCCAAGTGCTTTTTCAACCAACTGGTCCTGCAAACGGCGTAGCTTTTTATAGTCGCCAGCAATGAGGTTTAGCGTGTCATAAATCTGAGGCTTCAACTCTGCTTCCATGGCTGCAAGTGATAGGCTTGCCTCCATATCATCATCGTCGTCGTCATCATCGTCATCTTCTTGGCCTTCAAGCACTTCACCGGTTAAAGGATCAACTTGCTTTTCAGGCTTTGGCTCTTCTTCTTTAGGCTTTTCTTCAGCACCTGGCAGCGGCACAGATGGCGCCTGCTTTGCTTCAGGACCAGCATATGTTGCTTCAAGATCGATAATGTCGCGTAGTAGAATATTGCCTTCAACCAACTCATCACGCCAGATAATAAGCGCCTGGAAGGTAAGTGGGTTTTCACAAAGCCCGGCAATCATCGTCTCACGGCCAGCTTCTATACGCTTGGCAATCGCAATCTCACCTTCGCGGGAAAGAAGTTCAACGGTTCCCATTTCGCGCAAATACATGCGAACTGGATCGTCAGTTCTGTCAGTAGGCTCGCGTTTTTTGGCAGTCGTAACAGCTTTACCACCAGCTTCTACAAGTTCACCACCTTCAGCAGCCTCTTCAACATCTTCTTCCTCAACAACATTAATGCCCATGTCAGAAAGCATGGCCATAATATCTTCAATTTGCTCAGAAGTTACTTCATCAGATGGCAAAACCGCATTAAGCGCTTCTGTGGTCACATACCCACGCTTCTTAGCAGCGGTAATCATCTTCTTAACGGCAGCATCGCTTAAATCAAGAACGGGGCCGTCTTGTTGCGCTTCATTTTGTGCATCGTCTTTTGCATTCTTTTTAGAAGGCGCTTTTGTCTTTGCTTTGGTCGCCATATGGCTTTATCTCCGTCTAAGTTCCGAAATCTAAATGTTCCGGTAAAATCTGTAAGCAATCCGCGTGTTCATTATCATTCTTTAGTTTCAGTCGAATCATCATGCAAATCACATTCATCAAGCACTAACCCTTGCATGGTTAACCCCGCATTAAGCATGAAATATTAAATGAAACCTTCTATGAAAACTGGTCAACAATCGGATTACTAGGCTTTCAACCTTAATTGACAAGAAAGTATCCTTTATCACGTTTTTTAGAATGAAAAAGCTATTTATTGACATCAAAACACGTTCAGACCGCGCAAATGAGTTAAAACCCCTTATGCAGTCGTCCCGATGGAACACCAAATCCATCAATAAGAGCTTCAACACCGTCTGAACGGGAAAGTTCCTCTTGTATATGCAGCAGTCTTTCGAGATTTTCTTGGCTATCATTATCAGCCAACGCACGTTCTGCTGTTTTCAACTCTTTATTTAGTGTCTGATTTTTAAGATGCAAGGTGTAAGCCTGCAACCAACCGTCGCGGGCATCCTCAAAAGCCGCATTTGGCAGCAATTGCCACAAATTATTTGCCAAAAGCAGCTTTTTTACCTGCTCAAACGCCGTGTTGAGTTGTCTTTTTTCAACAGCTTCCAGCATTTTCTCAGCGCTCGGGTGATCATCATTACCATCCCATGCAGCAAAACAGTCCAAAAATGCCGATTGTAAGTTCTGTACATCGCGGTGACTAAACATTAAATTTGAAACATCTTCAAAAAATTCAACACCAAGTGCCGGGTGGAAAATAGCACCGCCCACAAGCGCTGCTTCACGCAGCGGAATGCCGCCATGTCCTTTTTTTACTAGCTTGCTGCCCAACAAAGATGCACTTGCCGTAAAGCGCATGCCCGGGCGCCCTGAATTTTGATTGCCGCGTTGCTGTTGGTAATTTCTGCTCTGCCCTCGCCCACCATTATTATTACGTTGTTGTGGTGATGATTTTTGATTGCCACCAGAAAAATATGCTGACAATCGGCCGGCTATATCTTGCCCATAATGGCGGCGCACATTCTCATCACGAATAGAGCTTACAATTTGGCGAAGCCGGGTTTCAAGTTCTGCACGACGTTCAGGCGTATCATATGTGCCCGACGAAATTTCACGGTTCCAAACCATTTGCGCCAAAGGCAAAGCACCATCTAACACTTCGCGCATGGCTTCCGGCCCTTGATCTTGTATAAGATCATCCGGGTCTTTGTCTTCGGGTAACATAGCAAAACGCACAGACCTGCCCGGTTGAATAATAGGCAATGCCATATCAATGGCGCGATAAGCAGCCTTCAGCCCTGCTCCATCCCCATCAAAACATAAAATGGGTTCTGAATGCATCCGCCACAAAAGTTCCATCTGACGTTCTGTCAAAGCAGTACCAAGAGGTGCTACAGCATTTTCAAAA
>CAZXZQ010000243.1:0-4458 GCA_964645215.1 uncultured Rhizobiaceae bacterium
CATCTCATATTGAGTGAGCTTGCGGGTAAGCCATGCTTTATCTAGATCGGTTAGTTCACCCGGCACAGCATCAACGCCAAGGTCTTGAATTTCGCCACCAACATAAATTGTGCCGTCATACATGGAATCGCCGAGGTTCTTGCCTGCATTACCGCAAACGACCATACGCCCACGCTGCATCATGAAGCCTGAAAACGCACCAGTATCACCGCCCACAAGAATGGTTCCACCTTTTTGGTCAATGCCGGTACGGGAACCAACGGAACCCTTACAAACAAGGTCACCACCACGAAGGGCCGCGCCAAAGGTAGAGCCTGCGTTCTTTTCAACAACACAAACACCAGCCATCATGTTTTCTGCGAAGGACCAGCCAACACGGCCAGAGATGCGCACGTTTGGACCATCCAGAAGACCACAGCCGAAGTAACCAAGGCTACCCTCAACGATGAAGTTCATGCGGTTCAACACGCCAACAATGATGGAATGTTTTGCGCCTGGGTTCTTCAACACAATCGTGCCGTGGCCACTATCAATCAGGTCACGGATTTCCTTGTTGATTTCGGTAGCTTCCTTGCCTTCGCATTCCACTTCGGAACGTTTGTTAAAATCAACGTCCTTCGCAAATGCGTAAGCATAGTCACCTTCGTTCTCAAGCGAGAACATTGTTTTGATGTCACGGCCTTTTAGAGGTTCCGTGTGTAGACCCATTTCATGGGATGTATCTACGCTTGCCATACTCTTACCTCCGAGTCATATGGATCCCAAGTATCGATTTCGTGCGGCACGACTGAACGGATTGCTACTTCTTCTGAAGCAAGCGCTACCATCTCATCTGTTTCGTAAAGCACCATTGGCTTAGCTGCCATGCAGTCTTTTGCCATGCCGAGCTGGTCGGTTGTTGTCACAAGGTATGTAAACACGCCATCAATCTCATCGATTGATTTTGTCAAAGACTCTTCAAGGGTCATGCCTTTTTCAAGGTTTACCGCTGTGTAAACCGCAAGCAGTTCCGAGTCACAGTTTGAAACAAAACGCTGACCTTCACGCTCTAGCTGGCGACGCATCAACCAGTAGTTTGTGATCTGGCCATTATGCACAACGGCGATATCGTTATACGGATACGCCCAATATGGGTGCGCCGAACGGATATCCACATCAGACTCTGTTGCCATGCGTGTATGACCAATTGCGTGCGTGCCTTTAAAGTCACCAAGACCGTATTGATCAGACACAACGCCTGAATCGCCAAGATCTTTGATCAGCTCAAGGGCTGAACCGATAGACAAGATTTCCGCACCTTCAATTTCTTCGATGCGGTCTGCAACCAGCTTCATGTCACCTTCATACTTAATCTCATAACGGTAAGCATATTCAGTGGCATCTTCTTTTTCATCGACCTTAACGCCAAGCTCTTTAAGAACTTCATCTACTTTTGCTTTGCGCTCGTCAATGGTTGCATGAATGCGGCTGCCAGAATTTAGATCTTCCTGTTCAGCGACCTTGAAGCGAAGAATAAACTCGTTTTTCTCAGGCTCGCCATATACGGCAAAACCAGTTGAGTCTGGACCTCTGTGTTTAAGGGACTGCAGCATATCGGTCATTTCCTGACCAACATTGCTCGAACCTTTCTTGTGAATGATACCTGCGATACCACACATGATACGATACTCCTGTTTCGTTAAATTTCTAAATGAAAGGCTTGCCGCTTATGGCAAGCATTCCATGTACATTTCGTTGTCCCAATCAGTCACAGTGGACATGAAGCGAGCATATTCGTCGCTCTTATATTCATGATAGAGACGGTACATTTCACCCGGCATGCCGCGGCGAACCACTTCACTGCCTTCAAGATGATCAAGCGCTTCACCAAGAGACATTGGAAGCTTTTTAACATCCTTGCCCTCTTTGATTGCGTCATAGATGTTACGTTCTTCTGGTGCACCTGGATCAAGCTGGTTCACGATACCATCATCCATTGCTGCAAGAAGCGTTGTACCCATAATGTATGGGTTCACCATGGAATCCACTGAGCGGTATTCGAAGCGACCCGGTGCAGAAACACGAAGACCCGTTGTGCGGTTTTGAAAACCCCAGTCAGCAAAGACCGGCGCCCAGAAACCTGTATCCCAGAGACGACGGTAAGAGTTCACAGTAGAACAACCAACAGCCGTTAGAGCTTGCAAGTGATGGACAACGCCGCCGATTGCTTCAAGGCCTTCTTTGCCCGGCATTTGTGGATCATCATCATCCGGCATGAAGGTGTTTTCGCCACCTTTCACATACATGTAGTTCTCAGGCATGCCCGGCAGATCATCTGGATCATTACCAACACGAACGAATTCATCTTCACCACCGCGCCAAAGCGACATGTTATGGTGACAACCAGAAGCTGAAACGCCCATGAATGGCTTGGTCATGAAACAGGCAAAAATGCCATGTTCACGTGCAACTTGTGCACAAATCTGACGATAGGTTGTTAGACGGTCTGCGTTACGAAGCACGTCATCAAACATCCAGTTCAGTTCCAACTGACCAGGTGCATCTTCGTGGTCACCCTGAATCATGTCCAGACCCATCATGCGGGCATATTTGATTACCTGCATGGAAACCGGACGAAGGCTTTCAAACTGATCGATGTGATAACAGTATGGCTTGGAATAACCGTCTTTTGGTTTGCCGTTTTCGTCAAACTTCAACCACATCATTTCTGGCTCAGTACCAATACGAAGGCTGCGGCCGTGTTTCTTTTGGAATTCTTCATGCATACGGCGAAGGTTGCCGCGTGAATCTGATGTTAGGTAACCGCCTGGGTTTTCTTTTTCTTCGCGGTTACGGAAAAGCGTACAGTAAAAGCGGCCGATCTGAGGTGCCCATGGCAATTGCATGAAAGTTTCAGGCTCAGGAATGCCAACAAGCTCAGCAGCTTCCGGGCCATAACCCATATAGTTGCCAGCGCGGTCGGTAAATAGGTTCATGGTTGCGCCATAAACAAGCTGGAAGCCTTTCTTGGCTACAGTTTCCCAGTGATCAGCGGGAATGCCCTTGCCCATAATCTTGCCGGTAACTGAAACAAACTGAAGGTAAAGATATTCAATACCTTTTTTGTCGATCATTTCCCGGACCTGTTTGATTTTTTCGTCTCGGCCTTTGGCTTCAACAAATCTCTCTAGATCAGTTGCCATTCTTGAAGTTCTCCCATTAATTCTTTTCGGCTATTTTATTCTCCAACCAATAACCTACCAATAACATACCAATTTTGACAACACCAAAAATGTGTCAAAACGTCTTTTTTGCAGAATGCGGTCATTTTACACACAGGCAACCGATGAAAACGCATGAATATAAGTCAGACAAAGTTGAATATTTGCGGCCGTTGACTATATTAAAGACAAGCTAACAATGGTTGTTTAGCGATATGTGAGGAGATTTTCAGCTCGTTTTGAGGTTGTTTTTATGCAAAAACAGCCATTTAAACTGCTGTTTTAGAAAATGAATAATACAGCAATTGATACAAGATCATCTCGTGGCGCGCGCTCAATCGCGACGCAGATTAAACGCGCAATTGAGATCGGCACTTTGACCAATGGCGACCAATTGCCGCCAGAGCGCGAATTGTCTGATAGTTACGCTGCATCGCGAAGTACGATTCGCAAGGCACTTAACATATTGGAAGAAGAAGGGCTTGTTAGCCGCAAGGTAGGTAGTGGCACTTTCATAAACTATTCCGGTGCAGCAGAACTGGATGTTGAAAGCGTTGTTGACCAAATCAGCCCGATCCAATTGATCGAAACTCGGATTGGATTTGAACGCCAAATGCTCCGCCTAGCGGTAGTGCATGCAACTGCCCGCAGTATGGAACGGATGGAAACTATTCTGGAAGCGATGGAGGCCTGCGAGAATGATCGCGAAGGTTTCACGCTTCATGACAGTGAATTTCACCTTACATTGGCAAAGGCATCCGGCAATCCTCTGATCGTTCAGCTTTATAATCAGATCAATGAAATCAGAACGCATTCGCAATGGCGAAATGCACGCGAGATTGTATTAAGTCCGGAAAAAATACGCGCGTATAATGTATTTCATCGTGATATTTTAAACGGACTAGAGAACCGCAGTATCTCCAACGCAATCGAGGCACTGAATGCGCATATGGAGTTGGCTCAAAAAGACCTGATGGGCACCCACCAACTGGATGTTGACTAACGCAAGCCAAACGATAGGGCGATTATCGCCCAAAAATGCTACTATTTGAGCAAAAATATCATATCCTATCAGCTTGATGGTTACATAATTCCGGCTATGATAACGTTAGTAAAGTTCCTAGGAGGAGAATACAGATATGAAAAATCTTACTAAAATGCTATGTACAGCAGGTGCAGCTGCCCTAATGACTTGCGCAATGGCTGCAAGCTCAATTGCTGCAGATGTTACTCTGAAAATGCATCAGTTCTTGCCACC
>CAZXZQ010000244.1:0-4444 GCA_964645215.1 uncultured Rhizobiaceae bacterium
CATGATCGGTAAGAATTTAGATGCGTAGGGAGCGTAAATAATGGCACGTTCAGTTTCGCAATCGCGCAAAACTTTTAATACGGTGATCGCAGGCACGATTGCATTCCTAATGTTCTTTCCGATTATCTGGATCGTTATTTTATCCTTGAAAACAGAAGAAAATGCGATCAGGGCACCTTTAGAAATATTGATGTCAGGATGGACCTTTGAAAGTTTCGGTGCGGTTCAGGCCAGATCAGACTATTTCAAGCACTTCAGTAACTCAGTTATTATTTCACTTGGGTCAACTTTCTTCGGGCTGTTAATTGCAATACCCGCAGCGTGGGCGATGGCTTTTGTCCCTGCCAAACGCAACAAAGATATTTTGATGTGGATGCTTTCCACAAAAATGCTTCCACCAGTTGGTGTATTAATCCCAATCTATTTGATCTTTCGTGATTTTGGCATTCTTGATTCTCGAATTGGCTTGGTGTTCGTGCTGATGATGATCAATCTGCCGATAATAATATGGATGCTCTATACTTATTTTCGCGAAATTCCTGACGAGATATTAGAAGCGGCGCGGATGGATGGTGCTTCTCTGTACAAAGAGGTGTTCTATGTTCTGACACCAATGGCAATTCCTGGAATAGCATCAACACTGCTGCTAAATATTATCTTGGCTTGGAATGAGGCCTTTTGGACCCTCAATCTAACGGCTGCTAAAGCTGCTCCTCTGACTGCATTTATTGCAAGTTATTCAAGTCCTGAAGGTTTGTTTTACGCCAAGCTTAGTGCTGCATCGGTGATGGCAATCGCACCGATTTTAATTATGGGTTGGTTCAGCCAAAAACAATTGGTACGTGGTCTTACATTTGGCGCGGTGAAGTAGGGGGTAAACAATGGCACATATTAAACTCAAACAAGTAGAAAAACAGTTTGGCGATGTGCAAGTTATTCCGCCACTGGATCTGGAAATTGAGGACGGTGAGTTTGTGGTCTTCGTTGGTCCATCTGGCTGCGGTAAGTCTACGTTATTGCGTTTGATCGCAGGGCTAGAAGATGCAACCAGCGGAAATATTGAAATAGATGGGCAAGACGCAACGGGCCTCGCACCTGCTAAGCGAGGGCTTGCGATGGTTTTCCAGTCCTATGCGCTTTATCCGCATATGAGTGTGCGTAAAAATATAGCGTTCCCAATGAAGATGGCTGGTGTTCCAAAACACGAGCAGAAGGAACGTATTGAGGCGGCGGCGAATGCCTTAAACCTCACGGAGTATCTGGATCGCCGCCCCGGCCAACTTTCGGGAGGGCAACGTCAACGCGTTGCAATTGGCCGCGCAATTGTGCGCGAACCTAAGGCGTTTCTATTTGATGAGCCACTCTCAAACCTTGATGCAGCGCTTCGTGTTGGTATGCGGCTTGAGATTAGTCAATTACATAAACGCCTAGACACAACCATGGTTTACGTCACTCACGATCAGGTCGAAGCAATGACGATGGCTGACAAAATTGTGGTTTTACAAGCCGGTATAATTGAGCAGGTTGGTAGTCCGCTTGAGCTTTATCGTTCACCTAAAAATAAATTTGTTGCTGGGTTCATTGGGTCTCCCAAGATGAATCTGATTGAAGGTGCTGAAGCTAAAAAATACAAAGCTCACACAATTGGCATACGACCTGAACATATTGCCGTTTCCAAGAAACGTGGTGGTTGGAAAGGGACTGTTGGTGTGTCCGAACATCTTGGCAGCGACACATTTTTACATGTAAATGTTGAGGGCTTTGATGAGTCGCTTACTGTTCGCACAGATGGCGAGGTTGATTTGCATTATGGTGACACGGTCTATCTAAAACCCCAACAGGATCAAATGCACAAGTTTGATGCTGAAGGGCTGCGTATATAATAAAATTTTGAAGGGTGAAGTAGCATGGAAGCAATTGTATTTACCGAGGCGAACAAAGTTACCTCAATGGAAATTGATGACCCTGTTGTCGGCGCTTATGACGTTATTGTAGATGTTAAAGCGAGTGGAATTTGCCACACGGATATTGAAATTCTGAAAGGCAATTATGGATCGTCAGCATTCCCGCTTGCGCCTGGTCACGAATTTGCAGGCGCCATTTCAGCCATCGGTTCAAATGTCACGGATTTTAAAGTTGGTGACCGTGTTGTTGTTGACCCAAATTTAGAATGTGGCGAATGCCGTTCTTGCAAAAAGGGTTGGGCGCATCTTTGTGAAAATCTTGGTGCCTATGGTGTGAGTGTAAATGGAGGTTTTGCTGAGAAATGCGTTGTCGATGTATCCGCGATCCACTCAATTGAAGACCTGCCGTTCGAGCTAGCTGCGCTTGCAGAACCATTGGGTTGTGTCCTTAATGGCTTGGATGCAGCACAAGTTGAACGTGCTGAAAATGCACTTATCTTTGGCGCTGGTCCAATCGGATTGCTGCTTGCAATCGCCATGAGACAAGCAGGTGTCACAGAAGTAATGATGGTTGATATTGAGCAAAGCAGGCTGGATTTTGCTGAGAGCCTTGGCTTCAAGTCTTTTATGTCAGGCAGTGCAGAATTGGATAAATACCATCAAGCGATAGATCTGGTGACGGATGCAACCGGCGTGACCGCTGTTGCAGGCAGTCTTATCAACTATGTAGCAAATGGTGGCGTCGCACTTTTCTTTGGTGTTGCACCAGCAGATGAAAGAATAGAGGTGTCTCCATTTGAGATATTTCGCCGTCAGATTACTTTGGCTGGATGTCACTCGCTTAATCACAATATCCCCGAAGCTCTGGAAGTGGTGAAGGCTAATAGAGAGACATTAAGCCAATTGGTTTCGCACCGACTGTCAATGCAGGAAATAAGCAAGACTTTTGAGGAAGGCATGCCAAAAAATTGCCTGAAAGTTCAATGGTCAAATTTATAATCTTGAGCGCATTAAAGTTTGTAAGCGCAATAATATTGCTTGGGTTCTTAGTGAGGCAATGAAATGACAAAACCTCTCATTATGGTGGCACCAAATGGTGCGCATCTAAGTAAACAGGATCATCCTGAACTGTCGATAACAATTTCAGAAACAATAACCGCCGCCCAAAAATGTTTTGAGGCTGGCGCTACGGCGTTACATCTACATGTTCGCGATCATAATGGAGTACATTCTCTTGATGCCGGGTTGTACCGTGAAGCGATTACTGAAATGGGAAACCAATTGCCTGCCATGCGGGTTCAAATTACAACAGAAGCAGCCGGCATGTTTTCAGTTGAAGAGCAATTGGATTGTCTAAATCAAGTCAAACCTGATTGGGCAAGCATCTCTGTGAAGGAGATTGCCAGAGCGCCAGAACTTGCATCTTCTGTTTATGCAGCATGCGAAGAAATGGGTACGGAAGTTCAACACATTTTGTATGATGTAAATGATGCCGCTTTGTTACAAGAGTGGCAGAGGAAAGGCATTATCCGTAAAGAGCAGAACTCTGTATTGCTGGTGTTAGGACGGTATAGCAAAAATCAGGTTTCAAGCCCAAAAGAAATTCAACCATTTCTATCTGCATTGCCAACATCAAACCGCTGGATGCTTTGTGCCTTTGGCGCGACAGAGCATGCGTGTTTGAAATACGCAGTATCTTTAGGGGGTGATTGCCGCGTTGGGTTTGAAAATAGCAGGACAAATTCAAGTGGCATGGATTGGCCAGATAATGCAGCATCCGTCTCGGCTCTTTGCGATGCATTTTATAGATAGGTCAAAATTTAATTGAGAAGATAGCATTTATTGGCAACCTATAAACTATGCTATAACACTATTAGAAATGACCGAAAAACAACCATCATACATCTTAATCGACTGGGGAACGAGTAGCTTTCGCCTATGGGGCATTGATATAAATGGTAATGTTCTATTTGAAAAACATGAACCACTCGGCATGTCAAAACTCAAGCCAGCAGATTATGAACCGCTTCTTGAAAAAATACTTTTAGAATTGAGCGTTGCTTCAAGTGCTCCAGTTTTGATCTGCGGAATGGCAGGCGCTGCACAAGGTTGGCAAGAGGCAAACTATGTTGATTTGCCCACAAAGCTCGATGAATTATCATCGCATGCAGTTAAGGTGAAGACACAAGGTCGGGATGTTCGTATTTTGCCTGGCCTTGCACAAAAAACAAAATCTATACCAGACGTGATGCGTGGCGAAGAAACGCTTCTACTCGGCGCTTTGGCTTCTGGAAAATCATTTGAAACCTATTGCCTGCCAGGAACCCATTCCAAATGGGTGAACATGAAGAGTGGCACGGTTGAACGCTTTCAGACATTTATGACCGGAGAAATTTTTGCACTGTTTCGCGAACATTCAACCCTGTCGTATTTCATGGGGGCACAGCCAGAAAATTTATTTGAACATGCTGCGTTCAGCGCTGCCGTCTTGGAGGCGCATAATAAACCGGAACTGCTGACCAATCTTTTATTCTCTATTC
>CAZXZQ010000245.1:0-4442 GCA_964645215.1 uncultured Rhizobiaceae bacterium
CTTTTTCTGATTATGCAAAACCGATTGATATGGCAAAATACATTCTAATATATTGCGGGTATCAAGAAAATGAAATAATGGATAGACTAATACTATAGACTAATTATAATAATTCTTTTGTGAATTTAGGGGCATATTATGATTATGTGCGAAGGGCTATTGCATAAATAATCAAGTGGAGTTTCGGGCTTAATTCCACTTAGATATACCTAGCGCAGAAGAATTAGACGGCGGCCATCATATTATTAATAAGATGGTCGTCGTTTTCTGAAAAACTTACTTCCCTAATTTAGCTTTTCGAAATGCCTTCATTTTTTCATGGGCGGTCTGTGTGCCATCATGGAAAGAACCGAAAAGTTTGTCCCAAGGCATTTCAAGATTGCCGTAATTACACTCGAAATATCTGTGGTGCATTTGGTGATGAAACCTTCCAAGCGCCAACCGATTTTTATCTTTGACAATTAAACCCTCAAAACCTGTATGAGACGTAGCGGCAGTTAATGCCTGATGCTGCAGGTGAAACAGGATATGTATTGGGTGCGCGGCAATAAGAAAATGTATCAGGACAGAACTGAAGAAAAGCACTGTTTCTATTGGGTGCATGGAAAGTCCGGACCATGGGCCAACATTGGTATTTCTGTGATGAACCGCATGGGCAACCTTATAAACTGGTGGCCAATGTAAAAAGCGATGTATCCAATAGAAATGAAATGAAATCCAGATGGGTGTCAGGAACAAGAGTGCTGCGAACCAAATCGGATTATCTGCCCAAAGCAGTATTGGTGCATAGCCATTTGCCATGGCCCAGAGCATGAGCACTTCATAGATAGTCCACAAGGTGACACCACTTGCGAGCGTCCAGAACATATTATCGTGCAGTTGGTTTCCAAAGGTATAAATACCAGCCTTAGCAGGCACGTCTCTTGCGTCGAACTTTAGATCATCTTGTTGTTTTTTGCTGGAATGAAAATACCAGTGCAGCCCGCCGGCAACGATGAACATCAAAATAATGTTGCGGATGAAGATAAAGGCTATCCAATCTGCGGATAAAGATTGTGTTGTTTCCAAAGAGGGGGAGAGGAAAAACCAGCAAAGGCAGGCGAGCGCAACGAGTATGATGTTTTCACCAATGGAGAACCAACTGCCGGTAACCCACTTTAATGCTTTCAATGGCTTTGGCGGCCATGCAAAGAGTGGCGAAGTTTCAATTGGCACGTTTGGCATATATTGCCATTGACGTTCAAAATTGGATTGTTTGTCATTTTCCGTTGTCATCGTTAAAGACTTGCATGGAAATCCAGATTCGAAAAGCTGTATTTTACTCGCCTTATGGATATTCATTTGGAGTGGGCAAGTTTATTTGGCTGTTAACGCTGAAACCAAAATTTAACATTGATGGGTCCAGAGGTGTGATACTCTTGAAATCGGGTGCAGTTTTGCAATAAGACTGCGCCACGAAAAGGATATATAATGGATGTAGCTGCGTTGACCACGGAAATGATCGTGGTCCTTTGCTTACTGGGGTTTACAGTCTTTCTATTTATTTCTGAGATCGTGCGCGTAGATTTGGCGGCGATTCTCGTTATGCTTATTCTTGGCCTTTTGACATTTGACCCAAATCTTAGTGGCCTGATTGATATCAATGATCTGTTTAATGGCTTTGCCTCAAATGCGGTAATCTCAATTATTGCGGTTATGATCATTGGTGCAGGGTTGGATAAGACAGGCGTAATGAGCCGAGTTGCAGCGATTATTCTGAAATATGGTGGTAATACGGAACGTCGTTTAACTGCGATCATTTCTGGTACAGTAGGTGTTATTTCTTCTTTTATGCAAAATGTTGGTGCCGCGGCGTTGTTCTTGCCTGTGGTCAGCCGAATTTCGCTACGTACAGAAACGCCCCTTAGCCGGCTTCTAATGCCGATGGGCTTTTGTGCGATTATGGGGGGCACAATGACGATGGTCGGTTCGTCTCCCTTGATCTTGCTCAATGATTTGTTGATTAGTACAAACCAGACCCTTTCCCCTGAAATGCAAATGAAGCCGTTTGAACTGTTCTCTGTCACGCCTGTCGGATTGGCATTGGTTATTACCGGTATTTTGTATTTTGTTTTGTTTGGGCATTGGGTGCTGCCAAAATCAAAAGAAGATGGCAAAAGCGCAAAAAGTGAAACGCTGAAAAACTACCTTAAGAAAATGTATGAGCTTGAGGCAGATGTGTATGAAATTATTGTCCCTGAAGGGAATGCCTGGGAAGGGCAAACCTTTGATGATCTGATGCAACGTGATCATGTCTATGTCATTGGTTCATTTTACAAAGGACAGCGCTGGTTTGCGCCGGTTATTCAAACACAGATTACAACGCCATGTCGCCTTGCAATTTTGGGTCGCAAAAAAGATGTCTTAGCGATGGCCGAAATTGAGGGCTTCAAGGTTTTAAAATCGCTTGAGATTTTTGCTGAGGATTATGCGCCGACAAAGTCTGGCGTTGCTGAAGTTGTTATTCCACCGGATTCATCCCTTATTGGCAAATGTGCGCATGATGTTGTGTTTCGTAAACGCTATGGAGCGAGCTTGCTCGGCATTCACCGCTATGGCGAAACCTTGAGTTACATTGAAACTGAGAGCCATGCATCTACACCAGTAGGCGAAGTACAATTCCACCAAGGTGATACGCTTGCCATTCATAGCACTTGGGAGGCACTTACACGCCTTTCGCGCGACCGTGATTTTGTTGTGGTAACGTCAGATTTTCCACGTGATGAACTTCGGCCGAAAAAAGTTTGGTGGGCAATGTTCTTCTTCCTGGTGGCCCTTGGGCTTATTCTTTTCACAGACTTGCTATTGTCGCTTTGTTTGCTGACTGGCGCTGTGGGGATGATTATTACTAAGGTTCTGGATATTGATGAAGCTTATCGCTCGGTGAGCTGGAGTACGGTTTTCTTGCTGGCAAGCCTCATTCCACTTGGGCAGGCGGTGCAAAACACCGGAACGGCCGAATGGCTGGCGTTTGAAATTTTGCGCGTGCTGGATGGGTGGCCAATTTGGGGACTGCAAGTGGGTGTTGCTATTCTTGCTACAATTTTTACGCTTATCATGTCCAATGTAGGTGCAACGGTTCTGTTAGTGCCATTGGCGGTTTCCATTGCTGTTGCTGCTGGCGGAGACCCAGCAATCTTTGCGCTTACGGTTGCGATCTCCACTTCTAATTCATTCCTCATTCCGACCCATCAGGTGAATGCACTTATCATGGGGCCTGCGGGATATCGTGTCGTCGATTTCATGCGTACTGGCGGTATCATGACGATACTCTTTCTCATTGTGTCGCTTACAATGATAAATCTCGTATTCTAACGATTGCAGCTCGTTTAAAAAGCAGTTACGCATTCTCTTATTGAGTTTATGGAGTAAGCTTTGACGCGCGCATTAATGTTTCAAGGAACCGGATCAGACGTTGGCAAGACTGTGCTTGTTGCAGGGCTTTGTCGTGCGCTCAAAAATCGTGGAATGAAAGTTGCTCCCTTTAAGCCGCAGAACATGTCCAATAATGCCGCGGTTGCGAAAGCAGACGAAGGCGAGGGCGAAATTGGTCGCGGGCAATGGCTACAAGCGCTGGCCTGTGGTGTTGAACCAACCGTTCATATGAACCCGGTTCTCTTAAAGCCACAAAGTCAGATTGGCTCTCAGGTTGTTGTGCAGGGTAAGGTTTGGGGAAGCGCCAAAGCGCGGGAATATCTCGCCTTAAAACCAAAGCTTATGGAAGCTGTGCTTGAAAGCTTTGAGCGTGTCAAAGCGGATGCGGATATTGTGCTGGTGGAAGGGGCAGGTTCGCCCGCTGAGATTAACCTACGCAATGGTGACATCGCCAATATGGGCTTTGCTACCGAAGCTGATGTGCCTGTGATCTTGATTGGTGATATAAACCGAGGTGGCGTAATTGCTTCCATTGTCGGCACCCATACGATCTTGCCAGACGAAGACAGCGTGATGATTGCGGGCTATCTCATCAACAAGTTTCGCGGCGATATCTCGCTCTTTGACGATGGGTTGAAATCAATCACTGAATTTACAGGCTGGAAGTCCTACGGCATTTTGCCATGGGTAGATGCAGTTGGGCGCTTGCCAGCAGAGGACAGTGTTGCGCTTGATAATCTGGAAGGCGGACTGCAAGAAGGTTTCAAGATCGTCGTGCCCGCGATGGGGAAGATTGCCAATTTTGATGATCTCGACCCGCTCAAGGCAGAGCCGGGCGTGGCGCTTCAATTCATTCGGAAGGGAGAGGCATTCCCCGACGACGTCGATCTGATTATTCTGCCCGGTTCAAAGTCTACTATTTCAGACATGATGGAGCTTCGAGAAAATGGTTGGGAAGAACCTATCAAGGCCCACGCTGAAAAGGGCAGGGCTGTCATCGGTGTGTGTGGTGGATACCAAATGCTCGG
>CAZXZQ010000246.1:0-4438 GCA_964645215.1 uncultured Rhizobiaceae bacterium
GAAATCGTAAACGGCACTTGCAGCGAGCCATTGTTACAGATGACAGGATGAGCCGCCATATCCGTGCGAATGCGTTCTGCAACGATCTGTGCCAATGACATATCTGTATCCGGCATAAGAACAACAAATTCTTCACCGCCAAAACGACAAGCAAGATCAATGTTACGAATGCTTTTCTTTATCCGCTTTGCACAATCAATAATTACCGCATCACCAATATCATGACCATGCGTATCATTAACCGCTTTGAAGTGATCAATATCGCACATCAAAACTGATAGTGGCTTTTTAGAAGCCACTGCTGTTTCA
Organism: uncultured Rhizobiaceae bacterium; assembly: GCA_964645215.1. Lineage (GTDB taxonomy): Bacteria > Pseudomonadota > Alphaproteobacteria > Rhizobiales > Rhizobiaceae > JAALLB01. The sequence goes on from CAZXZQ010000246.1 coordinate 310, forward strand.
AACAGTGATTCAAAATGACTGTTAAAATAACGCCTATTGTGTAGGTCAGTTAGCGGGTCTTTCACTGCCATCTCAACCGTTTGTTGAACAGAATGACGCAAGCAATCATGATATCGCTTGCGAGAAAGCTGCGTTCTTAAGCGCGCCTGTAACTCTAATTCGTCTGCTGGGCGGCTAATATAGTCATTCACACCAATTTCTAAGGCACGCCTTACTGTCGTGTCCTGATCTGGATTTGCTAATACAATAATTGGTAAAGCGCGTGTCTGCTCAAGAGAACGCAAATGCGAACACAAACGCAAACTATCAATCCCCTGTAAATCAAGCGAGATAATTGCTGAATCATATTCAGCATCAGCAATCAAAAACAGAGCTTCATCCGGGTTAGTTATCAAATCAACATCATAGGTTGGCGAAAGTGCTTTAAGGATGCCTTTATATGAAAACGCTTGATCCTCAACGACAACAATTTTCCCTTTTTTAGGAACACCATTCACATCATTGTCTTGATCAAAATTAGAGATTGAGAGTTCATCGCCATTGGCTGCCCGAATGCGCAAATCATCTGTTAGCATTTTCAATCGCACAAGACTTTTCACACGCGTTACAAGCGCCAAGTCGTTTACAGGTTTTGTAAGGAAGTCATCAGCACCAGCTTCTAGTCCTTTAACACGATCCCCTTGATTAGAAAGTGCGGTTACAAGCACAACCGGCAGATGCATCGTTGCAGGGTTTTCCTTGATTTGACGGCAAACTTCAAAACCATCCATTTCAGGCATCATGACATCAAGCAAAACAATATCGCAATTGCCTTCAGCACAAATTGCTAAAGCGTCGCGACCATTGGTGGCTGTTAAAACCTGAAAATACTCAGACATCAACCTAGCCTCTAAGAGACGCAGATTTGCAGGAACATCATCAACAACTAAAATACGCGCAGTCACTACTATTACCTAACTAAGAACAAGCCCCAACCCTGTTTATTGATCACCAATATGATGTTTGATTGTTTCAAGGAAAGTCGCCACAGAAATCGGCTTTGAAATATATGCCTCACAGCCTCCTTGGCGAATTCTTTCCTCATCTCCTTTCATTGCAAAAGCGGTGACAGCAATCACCGGTATCATTGCAAGTGCTTCATCTTCTTTAATCCAACGCGTCACATCCAAGCCAGAAACCTCGGGCAATTGGATATCCATCAAAATCAAATCAGGCTTGTGCTCACGCGCAAGGCCAAGCGCATCCATACCATTGCGGGTTTGAATAACCTCATAACCCTTACTTTCAAGCAAATCGTTGAAGAGCTTCATATTCAGCTCATTATCCTCAACAATTAGAATTTTTTTAGCCATTTAAACTCCCAATTCCAGCTGCATTTGGCACAAATTGCGCATAGCTTTGGAATAACATCAATCATGATAAACAAAGAAGGTTGACGAAACGGAAACAGAAAAGGCATTTTAGTAAAAAAAATCGCGAGAATCTCACCCATGACACCAGAAAATGCCGAAGCAGTGGCCATTTCCGGCCTGCAATACATTGCAGGTGATGAAACCGTCTTATCGCAATTCATGGCACTTACAGGCATTTCTGCTACAGAATTAAGGGAAATGGCGAAAGATAACGCCTTTTACGCTGCAATTTTGGATTTTTTCCTCAACCATGAGCCAACATTGCTCGCCTTTGCAGCGCACGCACAATTAAACCCAGAAAACATTCAAAAAGCGCGATATGCGCTTAATCCGCAAGAATATATGGATTTTTAAAGCGTGAACGAGCAGGCTCCAGATCAAAAATTCTGCAAAGATTGTTTGACATGGCAAGATATCAATGCGCAATCAACCCGGTGTAGCAATTGCGGTAGCCCAAGGGTTGTAAGCCATCCAGAGTTAAAATCACTGGCAATTGCCCACATCGACTGTGACGCATTTTATGCATCCGTAGAAAAACGTGACAATCCTGAACTTGCCAATAAGCCGGTCATTATTGGTGGTGGCAAGCGTGGCGTTGTCTCAACCTGCTGTTATGTAGCGAGAATTCGTGGCGTTCACTCAGCTCAACCCATGTTCAAAGCCTTAAAAGCCTGTCCAGATGCTGTTGTTATTAGCCCAAACATGGAAAAATATTCAAAAGCTGGCCATGAGATCCGCGAGATGATGCGCGAACTCACGCCGCAAGTTGAACCACTATCAATTGATGAAGCTTTTCTAGACATGAACGGCACACAAAAATTACATGGCGCCTGCCCTGCAGAAGTGTTGATAAAACTATCAAACAGAATAGAAAAAGAACTCAAACTATCGGTTTCAATCGGCCTATCCTATTGCAAATTTCTTGCAAAAGTTGCCTCCGACATGAACAAACCACGTGGGTTTTCCGTCATTGGTGAGGCAGAATCCATTTCATTTCTTCGCCAGCAACCGGTTTCAATTGTCTGGGGAGTTGGCAAAGTAACGCAGCGCACGCTTGCAAAAGACGGCATAACCAGCCTTTCAACAGTGCAAGACATGGAAGAAACCGAACTTATCCGCCGTTATGGCTCTATGGGACAACATCTAGCTAGATTATCCCAAGGCAAAGATAGCAGAACAATTAAGCCAGGCGGTGGCGCAAAATCGGTCAGCAATGAAACAACATTTAACGATGATAAAGCGAGTTCTGGCGAACTATTGCCCATCCTACGAAAGATGTCTGAGAAGGTTTCTCACCGCCTAAAGTCAAAACATATTGCGGGTCAAACAATTACAGTAAAATTGAAGACTTCAGATTTCAAAACAAAGACACGGTCACGCCAAATTCCTGACCCGACACAACTGGAAGACCGCATTTTCAGGCATGGCAGTGAATTGCTTCTACCAGAGCTTGATGGAACAAAATATCGCTTGATCGGGATCGGTGTTTCAACGCTTGGACCAGACGAACAAGCGGATCCGGACGATATGTTGGACCCAGAAGCCAACAAACGCGCAGACGCTGAACGCGCCATCGACAGTGTGCGAGAAAAATTCGGCTCTGACGCGGTTAAATTCGGAATAAATTTCAGAAATAAAAATCTAAATACAGACAGTTAAAGCCGTTTTTAGAATCTAAGTACAAGGTGGCACATCAAGAAAATTTATGTCGGAAAGCGAGGCTTTAAGAGCATAATCGTCAAACCGCATCACGAGTTTACGAATAATTCCATCATCATAGAGCATGTACGAAGCCTCATAAAACGGCGTAGATTCCGCAGAGTTACCAATATTCTTTTTAAAGTAACTCAATGTAACGGGCCAAGCCTTTCGTCCTTTGAAACTCTCAAGAGCACCTGCATTCTCGCCCTCTAAAGCATCTTTTATCTCTTTTGCTTCACCAATGATCGTTGAGGTTTTAATCACCTCATCTGCATCACCAATACCGTCAAATATGTCGTGTGATAAAAACCGCTCACCAGCCTCTGCAGCTTCAAGAATTCTCAACAATTGCGAGTTTGAAAAAATCGCATCCTCTAGCTCTAATTCACGTGGTTTTTTGCCTGTAAGCTTAACGCTCAAGCCACCACTCTCGCGCGATGCAAAGCCGGACAATACTTGGTCTGCCTGCTCATTTACAAAGCTCTTCGTATTAAATGTAAGCTCTCTACCATCTGCACTTTCATGCGTCGCAGTTTGTTGATCCGTTACAAACGCATCACGGCTTGTTCTGAGCTGAGTGACAAACCGATAATTAATTGACATGCCATCACACGCATTGCCCTCAACCTTATAAACGATCCTTCCGTTAGCACTCACAATGCCTGAGCGATCTTCCGCACTTTCTAACTTAACCTCATATGTCGCTTGATGAGAGCGCAGGTCGTTAAAACCTGCGGCAAATGAGAGCGAATACACCCCAAAGGATAAAATTGCGCCTGAAAAGACAGCTAATGGGGACATACGAGTTTTCAATTGGACATACCTTCAATAAAGTTTCTAAGAATAGAATATAATTATAACCTTATAACAGGCAAAACCATGTCACCAGCTTTCAAGGTCAATTCTGAACACAATATTGAGTGGATTAAAGCCCGCCCTATCGCGCATCGTGGCTTGCATGATGCAAAAGCGGGTATTTACGAAAACACATTAGGTGCCGCAAAAGCTGCTGTTGA
>CAZXZQ010000247.1:0-4407 GCA_964645215.1 uncultured Rhizobiaceae bacterium
AGGGTGTATGTTCAAACCGCGCCCAAACACCTCGCCTGTTTGGCGCAACAATCATTAACATGCCACCTGGTGATAAAACACGCCATGCTTCCGCCAAACACTCATCTGCATTTTCGGCATGTTCAATAAAATGTATCATAATAACGCGGTCAACGGATCCATCTCGCAACGGCAATTCATCATCATAGGCAAGTGCTGTTGCGGATGCTTTTGCTGAAGGCCATTGAAGTGCGCCTTGTGAAGCAGGCATCAAACATACTGTTTGTTCGCTATCGGGAGAAAACCGGTCAAGCCAAGGAATTGGATAACCAAGACCAAGTTGAATTTCACCTTTTGATTCTCCCCACATGCTGGATAAAGCCATAGAAATCGAATTCTCTGCAGCCACACCAAGCTGAGAAGCATAAAAATCTCGTAATTCGACGATATCCATAATCATGAGACAACATTATTCTCTTAATTTGAGTTGCGATAAACCTTACGCATTATTATGTTTATGGCGCAACATCTGGAGAATTAAAATGTCTAATCTTGAGTTTCACCAATTCGCCTGCCTCTCTGACAATTATGGTGTTCTGATCCATGATAAAACGTCAGGCAATACGGCCTCAATCGACGCACCGGATGCAGATGCAGTTGAAGCCGCTCTTAAAGATACAGGCTGGAAACTTACTCATATTTTAGTCACCCACCATCATTGGGACCATGTTCAAGGCATTGATTCGTTAAAAGCAAAATATGGGTGTCATGTTCTCGGACCAAAGGATGAAGCTGACAAAATCTCAACGCTTGATGATCAAAAATCAGATGGAGAAAGTTTTGAATTTGGAGGCGAGACCGTCAACGTAATCTCTACGCCCGGCCATACGCTCGGCATGATCAATTTTCATTTTACAAAAAGCAATGTTGTCTTTACTGGCGACACGCTATTTGCTCTTGGGTGCGGTCGTATCTTTGAAGGTGACCCGCAAATGATGTGGGCATCCATGCAAAAGCTCATGCAATTGCCGGCGGAAACCACCATCTATTGCGGCCATGAATACACACAAGCAAATGCAAGTTTCGCGCTTACAGTCGACCCAGATAATGCGGAACTTCAAGTGCGTGCTAAGGAAATAGAAGTTTTACGTGCTGAGGGCAAGCCAACGCTTCCAACCACCTTGGCCAGAGAACTTGCCACCAACCCATTTTTACGCGCGAGCGATCCTTCAATCCGTAAACATTTGAACATGGAAAATGCATCAGATGCTGATGTTTTTGCAGCCATACGAAAAGCCAAAGATAATGCATAAAATTTGCACGGAATTTGTCACATGGTTTTACATATAGAAGTGCTATAGAAGCCATATTGAAACCAAGGAATAACCGAGATTATGGACACGCAAATCAACTGCACCGCCCATCCTGATTATGTATCAAAGCCATTTGAGCGCAAGCAAACCACTGCCGTGCCGGTTGGGAAAGTAACCGTTGGTGGCAATGCGCCAATCGTTGTGCAATCCATGACCAATACGGACACAGCAGATATTGAGAAGACTGTTCAGCAGGTCGCGGCCCTTCATAAAACGGGCTCAGAACTTGTACGCATTACGGTAGATCGTGATGAATCTGCTGCTGCTGTACCGCATATTCGCGAAAAGCTTTTGAAAATGGGCGTTGATGTGCCGATCATTGGTGACTTTCATTATATCGGTCATAAGCTTTTAGCAGATCATCCTGCCTGTGCAGAAGCGCTTGCTAAATACCGTATCAACCCTGGCAATGTTGGCTTTAAAGAAAAGAAAGACCGGCAATTTGCCGAGATAATCGAAACGGCTCTTCAATATGATAAGCCGGTTCGCATTGGCGTAAATTGGGGCTCGCTTGATCAAGCACTACTCACCCAATTGATGGACCAAAATCAGGCGGATGGTTTTCCGATGACCGCGCGCGATGTAACGCGCGAAGCAATGGTTCAATCGACGCTTTTATCTGCAAAGCTCGCCAATGAAATCGGCATGGCCGATGACAAAATTATACTCTCTGCAAAAGTAAGTCAGGTTCAGGATTTGATTTCCGTTTATTGCGAACTTGCGAAACGCAGCAACCACGCACTTCATTTAGGCTTAACCGAAGCAGGCATGGGCTCAAAAGGCATTGTTGCATCATCCGCCGCGATGGGCATTTTATTACAACAGGGCATTGGCGACACAATCCGCATCTCACTCACGCCAGAACCAAATGGGGATAGAACCCGTGAAGTGCAGGTGAGTCAAGAACTTCTCCAAACAATGGGCTTCCGCTCTTTCGTACCAATCGTTGCGGCATGTCCAGGCTGTGGGCGCACAACCTCTACTGTATTCCAAGAACTTGCGCAGGAAATTCAATCACAACTTCGCCGTGATATGCCGGAATGGAAAACCAAATATCCAGGCGTAGAAACACTCAATGTTGCTGTGATGGGTTGTATTGTTAACGGCCCCGGTGAATCAAAACATGCTGATATCGGCATTTCATTGCCGGGCACAGGTGAAAGCCCTGCAGCGCCTGTTTTCATTGATGGCAAAAAAGCGCATACCTTACGCGGAGATAACATTGCGCAAGACTTCCAAAAGCTAGTCCATGACTATGTCGACACACGTTTTGGTGGCAGTGAAGCCTAGCCAGCCTCTGCGCTCGGTCGTGATTTATCTTCTGCAATATCGATTTTTGCCCATGGGAGAATGGCCATTGGCATGCCGTGAAGACCACCTTGAAGACAATCAAAACCCCAGTCTGTAAGCTGCGCTGCAACATCAATATCTTCAACCCACTCAACAACGGTTTTAACTTCAAAGCTTGAAGCAATCTTTTGCATCGCTTGAAGAAACTCACCATTGCGTGGATCATCTTTTAAGCTACGGCAGAAGCTGCCATCAATTTTTACAATATCAACATGCAAGTCTTTGAGATTTGAGAAAGATGTATAACCAGCACCAAAATCATCAAGCGCTACGCGACAACCAAGCGCTTGAATTTTTGAAATAACCTTTGCGGTTTCTTGCATATCAAGTGGCAATTGCGATTCTGTAATTTCTACAATTAAACGCTCAGCCGCATTATCAATCAATTGCAGTTTGGATTGAAGCAAGCTAAACCACTCTTCGCTTTCAAGGCTTTCATGCGTGATGTTAATTGCAAGAACGGCCGTTGGGCAGATTTGCAACGTGTGCATTGCAAGTTCTAGCGCGCGTAAGTCAACCAAGCGAATGAGGCCTAAATCTTCCGCAAGCGAAATAAAGCTCGCATCTTCGATTAAACCCTCATCCCCTTTATCCATTCGCAGAAGTGCTTCATGATATTCAACACTTTGCGTTTCTGCATTTATAATGGGTTGATATGCCAAATGCATTTCGCCGTTTTCAAGTGCCTTGATAAAACTTAGCAACAACGTTGAAGCTTTCTCACGCTTTTCGGCTAATAGCGGATCAGGTTCATAAACATGGATTTTGAATCCATATTTCATACGCGCATTGTCGAGCGCTTCAGTCGCTGCAGAAACCGCATTGACTACCGAACGCGCATGACGCGGAACAACACAAGCACCAACAGATGCTTTCATTGAAACCGGACCTCTTTCTGTCGTCAGCACTTTGTTATTGATTGAGTCGAGCGCTCTACGCGCTGCGATATATACTTCTTCACCCGTACAATTATTGAGAATGATACCAAATTTAGCACCTGAAAAACGCGCAACCATATCGCCATTCCGCATCTTGCTTGCAAAAATTTCTGCAACTTGCGAAAGAATTTCATCGCCTGTGGTAAACCCATAAACTGCATTGATACGATCAAAATCATTCAAAGAAATGATCATGAAAGCTGCAGACTTATGCTCAACCATGCTGGTTTTAATTGTCTGCTCTAGCTTGTTTTGTAAATGAGAACGATTAGGCAAACCGGTTAAATCATCATACTTTGATTTGCGAACCAGATTTTCCTCACGCTTGCGGCGCTCATTAATAATGCGCACAATGCCTTCAGCTCGAATAGGCTTTCCCTTTTCATCGGAGTAAACACGGCCAGTATCTTCAAGCCATACAGCTTCATCACCTTCCAGAAATGCTTCATTGAGCGCATAAACACATTGATAAACATGGCCTGCTTCATTGAACGGTTTATTCTGAACTTCTTCTATCGCAGAAAACCGTGTTTCCTGACTTTCCTTGCTGACCAATTTTTGGAAGTCATGTCCATCGCTAAGGTTTGCATCTGCCTTCAATCCAACAAGGTTTTGAAAATTATCACTCCATTGCAAATCTTTGGATTGAATATCCCAAACATAAGTTGCCTGACCAATACTGGAGAGAATAGACGTGATATCTGACATGAGATGCTGCTCTTTATAATTTATTACAAAAACAACATCTCATAGTCGCGTTAATATTT
>CAZXZQ010000248.1:0-4397 GCA_964645215.1 uncultured Rhizobiaceae bacterium
GCTCGGCTCGTTCCAGCTCAATTTTAATTTGATGCTGCTGATCCAACAATTTTTGGCGTATCTCGGCAGGTATCGGTATTGAAGTAACTGAATCTGATGAACGCGATGAGCAACGATTTACGATTGATAGTCAAAACGTAACACTAACCTTTGGCCTTCCACTCACACCTAAGCTAAACAGCTCCGTATTCTACTCTTATAAAAATTCTGATGTAGGCATTAATAGCATTCTTCTTGATCCAGCTGGAGGTCCTGCTGGAAGTAGTACCAATGGCAATGGATTTCAAGGTGACATTGCAACTGAGCTATCAAGTGCATTTTCATCTACTGAAGGCGAGTTCATATCGTCTGGCATAGGTTACACGCTTACATATACAGACGTTGATAACTTTAGATCACCAAGAGAAGGTATTCGTGCGCAAATCACACAAACCTTCTATGGTCTTGGCGGTGATGCAGAATACTTTAACACAGAGGGCACAGTTTCACTTTTCGCAACACTTAGCGAAGAGAGCGACGTGATCTGGGTAAACCGTGTTCGTGGTGGTCATGCAGAACTTCTTGGTGATGATGACGGTACGAATTTCCGTTCAATTGACAACTTTTTCTCACGTCAAAACTACGTGCGTGGCTTTGATAGTTCAGGTTTCGGACCTAGAGACCCAATTACGGGTGATGCGCTTGGTGGCCAAACATTCTGGGCTGCGACCACAGAGGTTCAGTTCCCGCTACCATTTGTTCCAAAATCTTTAGGACTTAGAGGCGCAGTATTCGCAGATGCAGGCCAACTCCTAAATGTAGGTGATTTTACAAAATCACAAATCATTACGAATACTGCTAATATTGGACTTACAGCGGACCAGCTAAATCAATTGAATGATGATGGTGTTCGAGCATCTGTTGGTGCAAGTGTTCTTTGGGACTCGCCATTTGGTCCGTTACGTGTTGACTATGCTGTTCCACTTAATGATGAACCATTCGATGATATTGAAGAATTCAACTTCGGTGTCTCATCAAACTTCTAAAAATAATGCCGGCTATTCAGTCGGCATTGTTTTCTAATATTTGGTGTTAGCGGGCGCTATGTTTTTTCAACCACAATCTATTAATCTTGCTGACCTCGCAAAATCATGCGGCGGCGAGATAGTAGGTAATAATTCAACAGAAGTGATTATCAACGGTGCTTCTCCGATCGAAGAAGCAAGTGCTGGACATATTTCTTTTGTCGATAATCCAAAATATTTGAAATATATTGAAACAACTGGCGCCAGCGCTGTAATTTGCAGCGAAAAGCATTTGTCAAATGTATCGGATAAACTGTCCGCAATTGTCCATCCAAAGCCTTACGAAGCTTATGGTTTAGTGCTTGCACAACTTTATCCAACTGCGACAAGACCTCAGCCGATTACGGGCATAGAAGGCATCTCTGATAAAGCAATTATTATGGATGGTTGCACAATTGAAGACGATGTAACAATTGAAGCTGGTGCAGTTGTTGGCAAGGGTGCTTCGATTGGAAATGGATCGGTTATTTTATCTGGTGCGATGATTGGCCAAGGTGTACAGATCGGCCGCAACACAACGATTGGCGCCAATGCAACGGTCACGAATGCATATATTGGCGACCGTGTAATTATTCATAATGGTGTGCAGATTGGCCAGGATGGTTTTGGGTTTGCCATGGGGCCGGGTGGTCACCATAAAGTGCCGCAAATTGGCCGCGTCATCATTCAAGATAAGGTTGAGATAGGTGCCAATACAACAATTGACCGTGGCGCAAATCGCGATACAGTTATTGGTGAAGGCACGAAGATAGATAATCTGGTACAGATCGGACACAATGTAACCATTGGTTGCCACTGTGTTATCGTTGGTTTGGCTGGTGTGTCGGGAAGTGCAACTTTAGGCGATTATGTGGTTGTGGCAGGACAAGCAGGAATTGTTGGCCACACAAAAGTTGGGAGCGGCGCCCAAGTGGGTGGCGGCTCCGGTGTACATGGCGATGTAGCGCCTGGTGATCGTGTGATGGGCTATCCTGCAGTGCAAGCATCAAGATGGATGCGCCAAGCTGCTAAGGAAATGCTTGCGGATAAAAAAGCAAAGAAAAATAAAGGTGCGTGATGTCTGATAATACGATTGGCGTAATTGAAATAAAAGAGCTGTTTAAGCTTTTGCCTCATAGATATCCGTTTTTATTGCTCGATAAAATTATTGATGTTGACCGCGATGAAAGTGCTACTGGCATCAAAAATGTCACTGTGAATGAGCCTCAATTTACAGGTCATTTTCCTGATGATCCTATTATGCCGGGTGTCTTAATTGTTGAAGCAATGGCTCAAACTGCTGGTGCTATTTGCGCAAAAGAACACTCGAAGGGCAAGCGCAAGCTTGTTTATTTTATGACGATTGATGGCGCCAAGTTTAGGCGACCAGTCGTTCCTGGTGATGTTTTGCATCTCAAAGTAACAAAACAAAAACAAAGACAGAATATTTTCAAGTACCATTGCGAAGCTTGGGTAGGTGATGAAAAAGCTGCTGAAGCGAATATCGGTGCAATGATGGTTGATCCGGAAGATAGAGCCTAATGACATCTACAATTCATAAATTCGCCATTGTTGAAGATGGCGCAGTCATTGGTGACAATTGCGAGATTGGCCCATTTTGCCATATTGGCCCTGAAGTAAACCTAGGAGATGGCGCAAAGCTTCATTCCAATGTTGCGCTTCATGGTACAACGACCATAGGTAAAGGCGCGCGTATTTTCCCGTTCGCTTCTGTTGGGCATGAGCCGCAAGATCTTAAATATGACAATGAACCAAATAGTCTTACAATTGGTGATGATTGTACAATCAGAGAGGGTGTAACGATTAACCCTGGTACTGCTGGTGACGATTCAAAAACCATTATCGGCAATAATTGCAATTTTTTAGCGAATTCTCATGTTGCGCATGATTGCAAAATTGGAAATGGGGTTATCTTTTCCAATGGGGCAATGCTTGCAGGGCATTGCAAGGTTGGCAATAATGTAATTATGGGCGGCGGTTCTGCTGTGCACCAGTTTTGCCGTATTGGCGATAATGCCTTTATCGGAGGCTTAGCTGGCCTTGAAAATGATGTAATTCCCTTTGGTATGGCGCTTGGCAATCGCGCTTATCTAGGTGGATTAAACCTTATCGGCATGAAACGAATGGGCATAGAGCGTGATAGCATTCATAAAGTGCGAAAAGCGTTTAAAGATATATTTGCTGCGGATATGGCTGTAATTGAAGCTGTTGACGTAATTGAAAAAGAAATGGGGGATGATCCAATCATCGCCAAAATTATCAACTTTATCAAAGATGGAAAAGATCGCTCTCTTTGCACGCCTCGGATAGGTCGTGATTAAATCAAGGCCCAGGCAAATGGAAACCATTGCCATTATTGCGGGAAAAGGAAGTTTGCCGCGTACCTTAACGCAAGGCATCATCGCGCAAAATAAACGACCATTCTTAATTGGCCTTGGTGGTCAATATGAAGAGTGGATTAAAGAACATGACCACGCCACGTTCGAATGGGGGGAGATGGGCAAGTTATTTACAACATTTAAGAACAATAACATTTCAAAGCTCGTAATGGTGGGCAGTATGGTGCGGCCAAAACTGAACCCTCTAAACTTCGATCTTGCAGGCTTTTTGGTTTTGCCGCAAATTGTCGTAAACATGATTGGTGGTGATAATTCGATGTTATCTGGTTTTATCAATATGTTTGCCAAACGAGGAATAACAGTCATAGGTGCTCATGAAATCATGCCTGAACTTCTAACCAAGCCGGGGATTATATCCGGCGGCAAAATTCCTGATAAATCTCGCAAGAATATCTTGCATGGTATTAAGGCCTGCAAGCGTCTTGGGGAGTTGGATATCGGTCAAGCCAGCATCGCAGTTGGCGGGCGTGTGGTGGCTTTGGAAGGCATTGAAGGAACAGATGCAATGATCGACCGCGTGACTGATTTGCGTATCAATGGAAAACTGATGGAAAAAGGGCGCTACGGTGTCTTAGTGAAGTCTATGAAGCCTGATCAGGACATGCGCGTGGATTTGCCAGCAATTGGTCCACAAACGGTGCAACAGGTTGCTGAAGCTGGCTTGAGGGGGATTGCTATAGAGGCAGGCCATTCAATTATTCTGGAGCCTGAACATACTTTAGAGCAAGCGCAGCAAAAAGATATTTTCATCTATGGCTTTGATGCCATGAAAGACACTTAATACCATGACTGATAGCAAATCATTATCCCTATACTTCGTAATGGGAGAAGCGTCTGGCGATGCATTGGGTGCAAAATTGCTTGAGGCGTTTTCAGAAATAAAAACTGATATTGTTGTTAATGGCCTTGGTGGCCCACGCATGAAGGAGAAGGG
>CAZXZQ010000249.1:0-4375 GCA_964645215.1 uncultured Rhizobiaceae bacterium
ATGTTATCCCGCTATTATGACTCTTAATATCTAAAGCTTAAATCATTTCTCCATATTATCAATTTAGAGAGATTTAATCTTTTGAGTCTTTCCCGTACCCCTCAACATATTTTGCAAGAAATTCCCGAAACTTCAAGGCATTATTTGTTGAAAACCACTTATTTGCTTCTTTTATTGCAGATTGTATCTTAGTTCTGGATAAAGAGTTTTCTCTAACACGCATAATCTTAGAATGAGGTGTTGTTAAGATATCCCCACCTATAAATAATTCCTCATGGAGTTTCTCTCCAGACCTTAAGCCAATAACCTCTATAGCAATATCACCGTCAGGATTCTTATCATCCTTTATCGTTAAGCCAGACAGGGTAATCATCTTCTTGGCAAGTTCTTTGATTTGTACAGGCTTACCCATATCAAGTACAAACACCTCACCACCTTCAGCAAATGAACCGGCAATTAAAACAAGTTTTGCTGCCTCTGGTATCGTCATGAAATAGCGTGTCATTTTAGAGTTCGTTAGCGTGATTGGGCCGCCATTTGCAATCTGTTCTTTAAATAACGGAATAACAGAACCAGAAGAACCTAGCACATTACCAAATCTTACAATTGAAAAAATGGTCTTACTCTTCTCATTGCTCAGTCCTTGTATAACTAGCTCCGCAAAGCGCTTAGTTGCGCCCATTACATTTGTTGGGCGAACAGCTTTGTCAGTAGAGATAAGTGTGAACCGTTTAACATTATTAGCTATAGAAGCTTCAGCAAGAATTTTTGTTCCTAAGATGTTATTGCGACCGGCTTCAATTTCATTCGTTTCGATTAAGGGCACATGTTTATACGCAGCTGCGTGCAAAACGATATCTAGTTTATGTTCCTTAAATAGTGCGTTTATTTTGCTTTGATCAAGAACGGACCCTAGAATTGGAATGAGTTCAAAACCTTTTTGCTGAGCAATCGGCCTAAGTTCCATCTCGATGGTATACAATGCATATTCAGAAAGCTCATATAGTATAATCTTTTTGGGGCCAATCTCACAAACTTGCCGGCATAATTGCGAACCAATAGACCCGCCTGCTCCACTAACAAATACATTTTGGTTCGCATAAGCTTCGACTATTTGCGGTAAATTCACTTCAACTTTTTCACGACCTAGCAAATCTTCTGTATCAACGGAGCGTAAACTGTTTAATACATCTCCAGATTCAATAATTTCAATGTAAGATGGCAATTCTTTAACTTCACAATCAAACTTTTTAAGTGATGCCAAGATTGTTTTCTTTCGTTCCTTAGTAACAGACGGAATTGCCAAGAATATTTTCTGAACATTGTGAGATTTAATATTTTTTTCTAAATATTCAGGGCCGATAACATTTAACCCACCGATAATTGTCCCATGAAAGCTCTTATTATCATCGACCAGAAATGCTGGATTGTATTGCAGTGAATTATTTAAGGAGGAAACTAACTGCCGCCCTCCCATGCCTGCTCCATATATAGCAACGGCTACTCGCTCGTTTTTATATTTATATTTCTCTATAAAAAGTAGGGATTTAAGAATTATTAAACGAGAGCCAATTACGAAAATAAACATCACAAAACCAGCAATAATTGGGACCGTTCTTGGGGCTCCAAGCGAAAATACGGCATTAGAAAATGTTGCTATAATCGTGAGCAATAATATCCATATGGCTGATCTTATTTGAGCGCTACTATCGAAAGCCGACAGCTTTATCATGTGTAATCGCATTACATACAGCAATACCCAACCAATCAATATAATTAGAAATATTAAATCTAAAAATTTAACATAAGTATCAATTGGAAAAGCTGCACTTAATCTTAACACAAGCGCAAAATAATAAGCAGCAAAAATAAGCATCGTATCAAGTACGAGGATCATAATCGCTTTAATATAGCGAGGCATACCCATTATAAATTTATACACAGAGCTACCCACTAATGAAAAATTGAAAATAAACCACCCAATTAAAGGGTACTAAAAAAACATTCACAAAACAACTCGCACCTAGCAAATTATATAAGATACGCTGATCGAGATGGCAACAAGAGGCCGAGAAAAATCTGATTATGAGCGACGTCTACTTACTCATCAAACCCATCGAACATCTGAACTATATTCCCAGATGTGAGGCTTTCTTCAAACTCATTTGGATGTATGAACTCTTCAGCAAACCAAGGGTATTTTTTTGCATTAAAGGCGCTGCGCAACCATTCCAATACTTTACGTTGATGGGCTGATTTTGCAGTGTCTTTATGCTGAACAAGATAAATTTCTCTGCGAATATGATAATCATCGCAAACTGTCATCAATTTCTTGGTGATAGCGCGAGCATAAGTTGGCAAAGGTCCTATCCCTGCCCCTCTGGCAATCGCATAAGCATGTGCACTACTTGTGTTCATGCGCATAGACACCGGGTTATTACCCATGGACTGTAAGTCTTGAACGTATTTTCGAGCATCCACTTGATGGCTACGTTGTTCAATCACATTATGATTCATCAACTCATTGAGGTTTTGTGGAATACCATTTCTGTTTTTATAATCCACAGAGGCAAACATCATAATATGCAAATAGCCAATGCGAGAAACAATGAGATTTTCGTCTTCAGGATAATCCAATTGCACAGCAATATCGGCAGAATAATCTGAGAGATTAGCTGGCTTCATTTCACATTGAACATCTAGAAATATATCAGGAAAATTTTGGCTGAATTCAACCAATCTTGGCATTAGCCAAAAAGTACCCAGCCCTTCTGTCACGACCAAAGATGAAGTTTTTTGTTTATGGCGAATTTGTTGATTGATAAACCCGAGTACATTACTTGATTCTGTTACAAAGCTTTGAGCTGTTTGATAAAGCGCGCGTCCTTCATCTGTAAGTTCGCTACCGTTATTGCTGCGAACAAATAACTCATGGCCTATTTCATGCTCAAACAATTTTATTCGGCGGTTCACGAGCGCCGGTGTTTTTTCAAGCACAGTCGCAGCTTTACGCACACTCCCCTGGCGTGCAACCTCTACAAAAATCTGGATATCATCCAGTCTAATGTTTGGAAGCCCCCCAGGCTGTACTACGTGTTTCAAATCTGATTCACTGTGCAGCTGTTTTAGTGTCATTATATTTTTTTTCTGCATGGTAATATTATCTATCTTATTGAAACATCAATGTTAGCCAACATGCAATACAAATCGGTCAAAGCTAAAAGCCAGCGTAGAGAACTAGACAATCTTCCTGTAGAAAGAATGTCTAGAGGTATCTCTATCATCTCGCCAACTCATGAGATGATTAAGTCTTTGTTGCTTGGTGCAGAAAAGGAAATTAATGGCCTTGCATCTCTGGAGGCTGTTTCTAAAGTCTATCACCATAACCCTGATTCAATAATGTGTGTTGTTCGCAAAGATACGAACGATAGATTTCCCTCCGCTGATTCATTTGTTGCACAATTACCTCTTAATAAAGCGGGCTTAGATGCATTATTTGAAGGTAAAATAAACTTAAGCGCCCCTCAACTAAAGTATATTTCAGAGCAAGGCGCAGATGTTTCTGCTATATATGTATGGCTGATCTACCTGAATTCTAGAACAAGCGGCAGTATTGGATTAATCTCACAAAGAATGAATATGCCGCAATATCAAAATGCGCCACTATATTGCCGCCCAATAAACGATAAGGCTGGGGAATTCTTCACGTCACTTGGGTTTACAAAAGGCGCTAAACACAAAGACACTGTTCTTGACGACTACATGACCTATGAACGTGTTGCGCAAAAATCCAAGACCGTAGGAGATACGTCAAACAAGACGTTTTACTCTGCGAAAAGACAACACTTGCAAAATGAACCTGTCACACGCGTAGAGGTCGTCCATTGCATAGAGGATTATCAAAAGGTTATAGCGTTACGCGCAGCCACATATATTGCGGAGCAAGATTGCCCCTATTGGGAAGAATATGATGGTAACGACTTTGCGGCCACGCATCTGATTGGCTATTGCGGGGACGAACCCGCTGGTTGCCTTAGAATGCGGTTCTTTGCAGATTTCGCCAAAGTAGAGCGATTAGCGGTTTTACCACGTTTCAGAAAAACCAAACTATCGTTTGACTTGATCAAGGCAGGTAAAAAACTTGCGGGTCAAAAAGGATATACACATCTTTATGGGCAGGCTGAGGCAAAACTGGTGAACCTCTGGAGACGACACGGCTTCATTCCAAGAACGAATGAAGCAACCATATCGTTTTCAGGGAACCACTACATAGAGGGCGATTTATTTCTTGAACCAGCCAATCAAACTGTGGGCTCTAATTCAAGTGGTGACATAATTAACCGACCAGAAGGCCATTGGGATACGCCGGGGGTAT
>CAZXZQ010000250.1:0-4374 GCA_964645215.1 uncultured Rhizobiaceae bacterium
GTTCAGAAATACCGTGCCGGTTGGCCGAGGTATTTCCCATGCAATAAAGGCTCTCCCGCAAGCAATCGCTATTGTAGCAGGGAACCTTTTAAAATACAGAGGACTGTAAAACAGTCATGCGTTCGAATTCTTTATCGTTAGTCAAACCTTGTTTGAGCTTATTTTACACGGCGAGTCGCTGCATATTGATAGCTCACATCGGCTTGGGTAGCGTGGATATACGGCTAGGAGTCCTTGCAGTCAACCCCTTTTGAGCGGAAATTTCGCAAAAAGATGAGTCGAGCCAAGGCTTTAAGCTCAAAACCGGACAAAGTGATTCAATATGACACAGTTTAGGCTGATATCCCTTAAAGTGGGAACTCTTCACCAGGTAGATTCGGCACAACATAAACCTGAGCGCCGGGCGTAACTCGTGCATATAGATCAATGGCATCTTGATTGATCATGCGGAAACAGCCGCTTGACGCTGCCTTACCAATTGAGAAAGGTCGATTTGTACCATGAATGCGGAAAAGCGTATCCTTGCCATCTTTAAAGAGATACATGGCACGTGCGCCGAGAGGATTAGATACGCCTGCTGGCATACCATCTGCAAACTCAGCTAATCTTGGCGTTCTGGCAATCATTTCAGGAGGCGGTGTCCATGTTGGCCATTTTTGCTTCCATTTCATCACAGCATCACCATACCAGGCGTGCCCTTCCTTACCCACGGCTATGCCATATCGAATAGCCCGCTTGTTTGGCTGAACAAGATAGAGGTAAGGACCTGATGCATCGACAACAATCGTGCCGGGCTTTTCGCGACGATTATAGTTCACCCATTGGCGCAAATATTTAGGATCCATCTTTGTATAATCAAAAGCTGGAAGTGGCACTTCAGTATCAACAACAGCTGCATAAGACTGGGTATGATTAAAACTTGCTGGTTGTTGCGCCAAAGCAGCACCTGCAGGATCAAGCGTTTGATTTACATTTGAGGAGCAGCCAGCAAACAGGCTTGTTCCCGCTACCGCCGCAGATGCCTTCAAGAAAGAGCGCTTATTAAGTTTTAGATCAGAAATAGCCATGGCAAACTCATTTCATTATAATAGAAATATAATCGTTTTGCCCCTGCGCTAGTTAAAGCAGGTTTTTGCCAGAACTCAAGATGTAAAAGGAAATTGTGATGAAGATATTAAAAGGTGCTTGCCACTGCGGCGCAGTTGAATTCGAAGTAACAACTGAAAATGGCCTCGAAGATATACGCCATTGCAATTGCTCGTTTTGTAAACGCCGGAGTGCCTATGTCGCGACTGCAACGCTCGACCAGCTTACGGTTACAAAAGGAGCGGATAATCTATCCGTTTACTCGTGGAATACGGGTACTGCAAAACATTATTTCTGTAAGACATGTGGAATTTATACTCACCACCAACGCCGCAGCAATCCTAATCAGTTTGGTTATAACATAGCCTGCATAGAGGGCATTGATCCATTTAGCTATGGCCAAGTGCCAGTTTATAATGGACAAGACCATGTTTCCGATGGCGGCAAAGATGGGGTTATGAATTATAATAGCTAGGCATAGTGCTAGTGTAAATTTAACTTGCTGATTTCTTTTTTAAGAAAATCCATAACCTTGCGGATCCGTATATTCGTTTTTAGTTCTTCATGGCTTGCAAGCCAGAGATCAAGGGAAGTAACTTCCAGTTCGGGCAAGATGCGCGTTAAAGCTTTGTCTTGTGATGCAATGAAATTAGGGCCAAAACCAATGCCAACCCCTGCCCGCACAAGCTCCCAATAAACCACCTGATCATCAGTGCGATAAGCAAACATATCTCGGCTTCCTTCAATCTGCATGGCTTTCATAGTATCTAGGATCAGCGTCGAGCGGTCATAGCCAATCATTCTATGCGCAAACAAATCTTGGATGGTCTCCGGATTGCCATACTGCTCTAAATAAGCACGCGTGGCATAGGCCCCCATATGCAAGGTATTCACTTTGGATGCTATTATATCATTCTGCGTGGGGCGAACCATGCGGATTGCAATGTCGGCATCCCGGGTCAGCAGGTTTTGAATTTCATTGCTAACGACAAGCTCGACTTGTATCTGATCGAACTCTTTCGCCATTTTCGAAAAGACATCCGGCACAATATATGTCGAGACCACATCACTTGCAGTGATTCTGACCGACCCGGAAACCTGCTCTGACTTTCCCTGCGCTTTTAAAGAGAATTGTGAAACATGCTCTTGCACTTTACGTGCTTCTTCAACCAGTTCAATGGCTTGTTCGGTAAGCTGCATGCCGCCGCGCCCACGAATGAAGAGCGTTATACCCGTCTGCGCTTCCAGCTCGTTAATGTGTCGGCCCAGTGTCGGCTGGCTAATACCGGTTTTCTCACAAGCAGCGGACAAGCTCCCCTCCTCTACCACAGCCATGAATGATTTCAGCAGATTCCAGTCCAAAACATTTCCATTCAATAATGAATACTAAATATCGATTATTTTCTATATTCCATACATTTTTATCATGTTTTGATACGGTAAATCAAGAAAGGAAATACGATGAAAAGAATAGTAGTTTTAGGTGGGAATGGGCGTTTGGGAAGAGCTGCGGCTCTCGCATTTCATAATGCGGGATATGAAGTCACGATGATGACGCGCAATGGCACAGCTAAAGACCTCAATGCCAAGATCAAATGCGTTGCGGGTGATGCGCTCAATGAAGCTGATGTCATCCGTGCAACAAGAGATTGCGACTTTGTTTTTAACGGGCTTAATCCGATCTATACCAAATGGGCTACGCAGGCAGTGCCCATGGCGCGAAACGTAATCGCTGCAGGCAAGGCAAATGAGTTTGTGCATCTCTTCCCCGGCAATGTCTATAATTATGGATCGTCCATGCCTCCTGTTATCGATGCCAAAACACCCCACGCGGCAGATACGAAGAAAGGCAAAATTCGTGTTGAGATGGAAACTCTTTTCCGTGAAGCTTCAAAGACTGATGGCCTAAAAACAGCAATTCTTCGAGCTGGAGATTTTTTCGGCGGCACATTAACCGGGGCTTGGTTTGACCAAGCTTTTACCCGCAAGCTGGATAAAAATGTATTCACGGCACCCGGGCCGATGGCCACACCGCACAGTTGGGCATACCTACCTGATTTGGCGGAGACGTTTGTAAAGATTGCTGAAGCTCAAGAAAAATTGGGTCTTTGGTCAGATTTTCGTTTCACAGGGCATTATGTCACGAATAGTGACTTTAAGAATTATATTGAAAAGCATTTGGGCAAACAGCTTAAAACAGAATTCATGCCTTGGCGCATCATTAAACTCATATCGTGGTTTAATGCCATGATGGGTGAAGTCCACGAGATGTCTTACCTCTGGTTCCAGCCGCATAAGCTTGTTGATCCAGATTTAGAGGCGCTGGTTGGTCCACTCCTTCACACGCCGCTAGATCAAGCAGTGCAAAAAGCGCTCATCGATCTCAACTTGTTGGATAGTTTTACACCTGTTGGTGATACTTCATCACCTGCCGTTATTTAAGCTTGTTTTGCTTTTGTATTGGGTTCACTGATTAGATCGGTGAACTCATGCAATAAGTATGATGACAAGTCTTCATGTCCCAAAGGCTTTCCGAAAAGGAACCCTTGAAACTGTGTACACTCAAGGCTTTTTAATAAATTAACCTGCTCAACAGTTTCAATGCCCTCTGCGGTAATTTCAAGCCCCATGACTGTACCCAGTTTGGTTATGGCCTCAAGAACGTTTATCGCATTTTCATCTGTTTCAAGTGAGACAATTAATGAACGGTCAATCTTGAGTTTATCAAACGGAAATTTCAACAAGTAAGAAAGACTTGAATATCCAGTTCCGAAATCATCGAGCGCGATCGAAATGCCCATGGATTTAAGTTCCCGGAGTGCGAACATCACATCGTTCGTATTCTCCATGAAAAGACCTTCGGTGATTTCAAGCTCAAGTCTGTTTGGGCTTAAACCTGAAGTCTGGATAGCATCTAAAACGTTAGATACGATGCGATTGGATTGAAACTGCTGAGGAGATAGGTTTACAGCAATCTTTAAATGCTCTGGCCACTCAGCGGCGACTTCACATGCGCGAGAAATCACCCAATCACCAATTTCTGCGATTATTCCCATGCGCTCCGCAATCGGAATAAAATCTGCAGGCGAGATCGTGCCGCGTTCAGGATGATGCCACCGAACAAGCGCTTCAAAACTTACCGTCTTTGCTGTT
Source organism: uncultured Rhizobiaceae bacterium (assembly GCA_964645215.1). Classification (GTDB taxonomy): domain Bacteria; phylum Pseudomonadota; class Alphaproteobacteria; order Rhizobiales; family Rhizobiaceae; genus JAALLB01. Next base: position 4,240 of record CAZXZQ010000250.1, read on the forward strand.
TTTGCAGAAACCAGCGGTTGAAAACTAAGAGATAGCTGACCATAGCGAAGTGCATTTTTCAAATCCACTTCAAGACTGCGGCGTTCTTTGATGATCTCATCCATCTCATGTTCATATAAACAAAAGCGCCCTCTC
>CAZXZQ010000251.1:0-4354 GCA_964645215.1 uncultured Rhizobiaceae bacterium
CTTCGAGGAAGTAGAAGGTTTCTGCATGAGTGTCGTGCTTATGAAGCCCAAGTGCGAAACTTGCCTTGAGATTATCTTCCATCAGTGTGTAAGCGCCGCCAGTTTGTTCGCTGCCGACTTTCACAAATGTATGGTCATTTTCCCAATTGTAGTTTGGCCCTTCGCCGGGGCCGAGAACTGATGTTTCTCCACTCATGTCAGGTTCCTTTCAGATCTATTTATGCTCTGATCCGTTCATTGGCAGGGTCCCAAAGCGGCTGATCTTCTTGGACTGTAGCTTTGTAGCGCTGTCCATACATTTCTACTTCAATCTCGGTGCCGGGTTCTGCAAGGTCTGCTTGCACCATGCCGAGTGCGATTGATTTATTGACACGATAACCCCATCCGCCTGATGTGGTTTCTCCAACAACTTTCCCGTCACTCCAAAGCGTGGACATATACGGCGCGTCAAACTCGCCTGCATCTACAACGAGCGTCACAAATGCTTTTTTACGGCCTTGTTGCTTTTCATTTTGCAGCGCTTGTTTGCCAGGGAAATCTTGCGGCTTATCAAATTTGATGAAACGCTCCATGCCACCTTCTAACAATGTGTAGTCTGTTGAAAGGTCGCCCTTCCAAGCTCGGTAACCTTTTTCAAGGCGTAACGAGTTTAGTGCATACATGCCAAATGGTATCGCGCCCTCTTCAAGCAGTGCCGCATAGATTTTTGGCATGTCTGCATTTGCACCATGTACTTCCCAGCCAAGTTCACCAGCAAAGGAAACACGCGCAAGCATCACACGATGGTCTGCTACAGAACCGATTTGATGCGTGAGCCAACCAAGTGAGAAATCCACATCTTCCGAGATTTTCTCAAGCAGTTCACGCGATTTTGGTCCAGTTACGATGAACGTAGAAAAGTCTTCCGTATGGTCTGTGAGTGTTAGGCTTCCATCAGATGGCAGCGCATTATTCAGCACGTCAAAATCGTGCCATTGAGCGCTTGCTGCCGTGATGAGTGTGAATGCATCTTCGCCGTGACGAATAAGCGACATCTCGGTTAGAATACGACCGCGACTGTCTGAGAAATAAGCTAGGTTCATACGACCTACTTTTGGCAATGCGCCTGCGATCTGACCACGCAGCCATTCAGCGGTGCCTTCTCCTTTTAAAGAGAAGCGCGAGAAACCGGGTAAATCAAGCACGCCGCAACCGTCGCGTACGGCTTCAGCTTCTTCTTTGATGCGCTGCTCCCATGGCCCCTTGCGGCTCCAAGTATGCGTTGCTTCTTCGGATGTGTCGTCTCCATCTTTAGCGAACCAGTTTGCCCGCTCCCAACCATTATAAGCGCCCATCTGGCCGCCATTTTTGATGACCATCTCATGCACTGGCGAGTGTTTCTTGTCACGACCAGCAGGCCATTCATGATAAGGGAAGTGCATCGCATATTCGTGGCCATAGGTTTCCATGGCTTTTTGATATGTGTAATCATGATCAGCGTAGGCTGTATAACGGCGTGGGTCACAAGCCCACATGTCCCATTCAGTTTCACCATGAACAACCCATTCGGCAAGCACTTTACCCGCGCCGCCGCCTTGGGCAATACCGAAGGTAAATGAGTGTGCTTCAAATGCATTTTTAACACCTGGCATTGGGCCAATGAGTGGCAAGCCATCTGGCGCATAAGGAATTGGGCCATTGATGACACGGCCTACACCTTGTGAACCCAAAATTGGAACACGCGCCATTGCATCTTCAATATACCATTCAAGACGGTCAAGATCGTCCGGGTAAAGTTGGAATGAGAAGTCATCCGGCATTGGGTCTTCTGGGGTTACCCAGTGAGCCTTACAATTGCGTTCGTATGGGCCAAGGTTCAGGCCATTTTTGTCCTGTCGCAGATAGTAAGATGTATCCACATCGCGCAGCAGTGGAACCTTGTGGCCTTGCTCTTTTGTCCAAGCCTCAAGCTCAGGAATTTCTTCTGTCAGAAAGTATTGGTGAGACATGGTGACTTGCGGCACGGTGCGCCCGCCATATGGCTTGAACCATTCGCCAACACGTTGGGCATAGTAACCAGCTGCGTTGACAACGATCTCACAACGAATGTCACCTTGCTCAGAATGAACTATCCACCCATCGCCGTCTTTGGTTACGCCCGTTGCTGGGTTCATGCGTATCAGTTGTGCACCCATTTGGCGCGCACCCTTGGCAAGCGCCTGTGTCAATTGTGCCGGGTCGATGTCCCCATCAAGCGGGTCCCAAAGACCGCCTTCAAGGTCATGCGTTTCCGTAAACGGATGCTTTTCCTTAATATCGTCCAATGACATAATTTCCATATCAAGGCCCTGATATCTGCCCATGCCTGCAACACGTTCAAACTCTTCCATGCGTTCTTTTGTATGGCCCAAGCGAATAGAGCCCGTGACGGCATAGTTCATTGGATAGTCAACTTCATCAGCTAGGCCGCGGTAAAGTTCCAACCCATAACGCTGCATATTCATGACAGCCCAAGAGCCGGAGAAGTTTGGACAGTTACCCGCCGCGTGCCAGGTGGAACCAGCGGTCAGCTCGTTTTTCTCTAGTAGAACACAATCTGTCCAACCTGCCTTTGCAAGGTGATAAAGCGCAGACACTCCGACGACGCCGCCGCCTATGATTACTACACGTGCTGTTGATGGAATTTCAGCCATTTTTTATTCTCTCCAAATTAAATCAATATACTGGCGGAGAAACCGCCCAAATTAGAATTGCTGGTTCGCTGGTTGTGTTACGCCAACGGTATGGCTCACCGGAAAAGCGGAATGAATCTCCTGCTTCCAATGTATTCCATGTGCCATTGATCTCAATTTCAAATGTACCGGAAATAACAAATCCGGCCTCTTCTGTATCTCGTTGCTGAGGTTCTTCCAGAAGGGCGCCCGGTGCAAATTCACTTCGGATCATCTCAAATGAGCCACCAAGGTCAGGGGATAGTAATTCTTCTACAAGCCCACCTTCGGTATTACCAAGCTTGCGGCGTTCATTCGCGCGTACGATATAGCGATCATCTTCAGAACCAGATGATGATTCACCAAAGAAAAAACTAATAGGCACTTCAAACAATGCTGCAATTTTACGCAAGTCAGAAATTGATGGTTCAGATATGCCTCGCTCAATTTGGCTAACGAAACCAACAGAACGATCAAGCGTTTCTGCAAAATCTATTAAAGTTATGCCTCGCGACTTCCGCATAGCGCGAATGTCATTGCCAACACTTGTTGAGCTGTTGGAAATATCTTCTATTTTTTCTGCTATTGCTGTGTTCATGAGGTTCTATTCGCATAAAATCAAATTTCATGGAATATCAGTCTCGTGAAAAAATCAAGTGAAATTTCATAATTATATGGCTTAATTTATGAGGCGGATTATAATTATTGAGTAGAATTTGCGTTCTGCTATTTTTCGCAATGCTCTAAGAAAAAATCGAGGAAAACCCTATTGCGAGCAAATTTTAATGCACTGGGATTATGCATCATATACAGCCTTAGATTTGAGTCGTTCATATAAGATGTTTGCCAATTTTTGTTAATAAGCTTCAATTTGTTATTGATGATGTTCTCATGAACGGTCCATTCAGGGATAAGCGTTATTCCATCACCATTAATTGCAGCAGACATTAGCCCAAACATATTATTGCAGCAGAATGCTGGTTGCTTAGCTATTTCATGCCAAGCATCATTTTCATATATGTACCAATTGCGGGTATCACTGCGGCTTCCATAGAGTAGAGCCTTGTGCTTTATGATGTCTTTGTATGTTTTGATTGGTGGATTGGAATTGAGATACTTAGGTGAGGCAACCAATAGCAATTTTTCATGAGGTAATTCGTGATATTTAAAATGGGTAGTAACTTGTTTGATATATCTAAATGCAAAATCATACCCCTCTTGATCAATATCAATAATATCTTCAGTTTCGAATACATGGGTAATGATTTGTGGGTGCAATTTTCTAAACTTGTTTAAGATGTTGTATAACTTAGAATCTGCAAAACTTGGCGCTGATGTGATTTTTATAACACCTGTTGGTTTGTCAGATTTTTCGTGTAAACGCTCCTCTGCGATATCAAAGCCGTTTACGGCATCTTTGATCTCATTATAATATGTTTCACCAAATTCTGTGAGGTTTAAGAAGCGTGTTGAGCGCTTAAATAGCTCTACCCCCAGAATATCTTCAAGGTCTTTAATGCGTCTTGAGACTGTTGAGACGGGTAAATTAAGAACGTTAGCAGCCTTTGAAAAGCTTTTATTTTCAGCAACTTTAAGAAAATGTCGTGCAGCAGTTAGTTTATCCATATAATTATTATTATTTATTTTCTCATAAAATGCAAAAT
>CAZXZQ010000252.1:0-4345 GCA_964645215.1 uncultured Rhizobiaceae bacterium
CATGGAAGATGGGCGAAGGATGGGGTTTGACCGCTACTCGATCTTCTGGTTTCAGTACGGAGAAATAGAGCGCCGTCATTAACGAAACCATCGAGGCCGAAGATGCCTGATGCCCGCCAACCTTGATGCCGTCTGCCTTTGACCGAATGTGGTTCGCATTGTGTATCATCCAGTGAGACAACCATAAAAGACGCTGTTCGACGGTTTTTAAATGGCTCATTGGTTAGGCGCTTTCTCTTGGAAATTCAGGAATTATTACCGGAGATAGCGCCCGCCTTGATGAGGCTGCTCTGGGTTGCCCGATTTCAGTGTTCGTCTCTATCCAATTAGACCGGCAAATCGATAACAGGCTAGCCTCCTTTGAAGAGGAAATGTCTGCCTTTGAGGAAGTCATTGATTGCTGGTTGATGACGGGAAATCGCGACTATCTGATGCGCGTAGTGACAGCTAATTTGCAAGATTTTGAACGGTTCCTGACCGAGCGGCTAACCCGTGTGAAGGGCGTTGCTTCTATTGAATCGTCAATTCCCCTACGGCGCGTAAAAGGACAATAATTCAGAACGCCATAGAATATGTAGTGTTTGAAGTTGCTTGTTCGAGCTGTGGGTATGCGGACAATTGAGAGCGTAACTGCTTGGTTTTCATTATGACATTAGAGTGGTGCAAAACTGCAAATTTTGGATCAAGTATTTTAACACTTTCAATTTTTAAATCTAACATATATGTTAGATTTTGACTTTACTTAAAAGTCGCCAAAAATTGGAGGAAATAATGGCAAAACGTCGTAAAACAAGATTGAAGCACTTAGCTGAAAAAGTTGGCAAAGGTGAACGTATTGTAGGCATGGAGTGTCATGATACGCCAAGTGCTATCATGGCTGAAGAACTGGGTATGGACCTATTATGTTGTGGTTCCCCTGGCCCAATGGGCATGATGGGACACCCGTCCATGGCTACTGTGGACTTTGAAGAGCAGCTTTATATGCTGGAAGGTGTGTTACGCGGGGCACACTCCCCATTCATCATTTGTAATATGCCAAATACAACAGCATGCATATCAATTGAAGAATCTGTACGTAATGCAGCTAAAGTGGTGAAACTTGGCGCTGATGGTGTTCATATCGAACCATCTCTTGGGACCGTGGAGCATATCCGTGCAATCGTTGCTGCAGGCATTCCAGTCGTTGGACACTTTGGTGTTCAAGGGGAACGCGCTGTGATGAACTCAGGACACACACCTGCTGGTCGTACTGCGGAAGAAGCAGCTGAAATCGTAAAACTGGTACGTGCATCTATTGATGCTGGTATCTTTGCAGCACTGTTCGAGCATACATCTGTAGAGCTTACCAAATGGTGCTATGAGAACCTTCCGGTTGCTGTAGCAAGTCTCGGTTCTGGCCCTCATGCCCATGGTATTTTCCACGTATCGAGTGATATTATTGGTTGTTCAGTCTTCCCGATCCCACCAAAACGCGAAGTCTTTGGTGACGTTTGGGGTGAAATGCAAAAAGCTTACACTGCTTATTTTAACGCCGCGACTGGCGGACAGTTTCCAAAACCGGAACTTTCCCATAACATGCATGATGGCGAAGCAGAAAAATTTGCAAAACTGATTGGATAAAGCCCTTGGCAATGCCGTGGACACCACAGGAACTGATCATGTGGTTGTCCACACTGCCAGCACAAAAGCGTGCCTGCCTCGAATGCGGAGCAGGCAACGCAGAATTAGCCATTTCATTGGCCAGTAGCTTTGATAAGTCATATGCTCTAGACCTTGTTGAAAGGCAAATTCCAAGAATAGAAAACCTGGAATTCATTCAAGGTGATGCTAATAAAATTTCTTTTGAAAAACAAAGTCTTGATTTAATTTTATCCATGCAATCTTTACATCATTTTGATGTTGAAGAGCATCTTTCATCTGCACATTTAGCGCTTGCAGATGGGGGTGTATTTGCAAGTCTATGCTGGGGTGAAATTCAATTACCGCAGCCTGTTCGCAATGCATATGCAAATGTAATTGAAGCGATCAATCCGTTTTGGGAAAGTAATCGGGATTGGGTAATTTCCGGTTATAAAAACCTAAATTTTGATGGACAAGCGATTGATATCCCTGAAACACGAATGTCTAAAACTGTGAACCTTGATGCATTTGAAGAAATTATCGCTTCCTGGACAAGCTTTAGCAGAGCAATTCAATCAGGCGTAGATATACCTGAGCCCAAAACATCACAAGCAGGCATCGCAGATGATATTGTTTTTGAAGTAAGTTGGCCTGTTTTAGGTAAGATTTTCAGAAAATAAAAATCACTCACCAGATCAATCGCGACATGCCCGTTTTGTTAGAGCTGACTTCCATGGGACAAGTTGGACAGTTCTCGGGATTGGGCTTATTCTTACAACCTTGACATCCGCGAACAAGACGCAAGGTTTTATTCAACTCATCCTGAAGGTCAATTGTCTTGGCCATGCGTTCTGAAAGCGCATCATTCAAATCTTCAAGAATTTCTATCATGATCGTGCTTGACTGATCACCAGTAGAATATTCATGTCTCTTGGTGGCTATTGTTTGTATGAGTTCTACAGGAATATCTAGTTCTCTCATCCGCTGTACAACTTGGGCAATCAACACATCTGCTTCAGTGTAGAAACGCGTTCCACCATCTGAACGAGAAGGCGTTATAATGCCTAGGTTTTCATACCCCCTCAGGGTGCGGACACTCAAGCCTGACTGACGTGCCAAATCGCCAATTTTCAAAACACTTGCTTTCACTTTGAAATCACCATTGCTGCGCTATACGTAGCTACACAATATGGCACAAGATAAGTCAATAGACATTTAAGCACATCAATCTCTGAACCAGTGATGAGTTTGTCGCCTTGATTTATTAAATTCAACATCGTTCCCACGATTGCAGATATATATAAGCTGCGAATTACGATGTCTTTACGAAAAATACGATTAAGCACTACAGGATTCCATTATCTAACAATAATGTTAGATAACTTGAGGTGTAATAATGTGCAAGGTGTCTACATTGGTTTTATGCTTTTAAAATAAAGATAAGCTTAATCCCTACCGTGCCATCCCATGATATTCATCATTGGGTTGCTTGTCGGTTGCTGCGCTCATTCGGTTTGACATGTTGAAGAATGCGATCACGGCGGAGATGTCCCAAATTTCGCGGTCTGTCCAACCCGTATCGCGGAGGGTTTGGCGGTCTGGTTCGTCAATGCCTATCGGGTCTTTGGTAAGCTTCCATGCAAAGTCGAGTGCTGCTCTGATTTTTGGTTCAAGTTCAGCGGTGCGGTAATTCATGACGAGTTGTTCGCCAAGTTTTGGATCGCCGGAAAGTTGACGCACGGCCGCGCCATGGGCGGTGAGGCAATAGTAGCAATGGTTTGCACTAGAGACGACAACCGCAATCATCTCACGTTCTAATTTGGAAAGTCCAGAGTCGCCCAACATCAGATCATTATAGAGGGCAGTGAAGCCATCGAACTTGGTCGAATGCCAAGCATAGGCTTGCAATACATTCGGAACGAAACCCAATTTCTCGTTGCAAACGTCCAAGTATTTCTGTTGACGTTCTGTAAGCCGCTCTTCTTGTTTAGGCATATCGAGTGCTACGATAGGTTTATCAGTCATTTCTGAACTCCATTTGAGAGGATCTTTATTATGGATATCATTCCTGCCAGAAAAATTGAAGGAAAAGTAAGCCGCGTTCTTAAAGCACAGGGCGATGATTTTGTTAGCCAGGTCGTTGATGCGTTGGAGCTTACCTATGGGGGCATCAAGGGGGATTACCACGAGGGTCTCACGCGCAATTCTGGCGGGCGGGAGCCTTGGTATAAACGCGGTACAGAGATGAAGAACGAGCGCCAACTTTCAGTTTTGAGTGAGGAAGAGTTGAAAGAGATCGCTCATGGCATGGGCATCGAAAAACTTGATGGCGGTTGGGTTGGTGCGAACTTGGTTATGGAAGGTATTCCGAGCCTCAGCTATTTGCCGTCACGAACGCTACTCATGTTTGAGGGTGGCGTGACGCTGCGCGTAGATGGTTACAACGCGCCATGCCGCTATGCCGGTGGTGAAATTGCACGAGCGACTGGCAGTGAGGTGGAAGATTTAACCCGCACTGATGTAGCTCTTGATTTCGTCAAACAAGCGCATATGAAGCGCGGGCTTGTTGCCTGGGTTGAGCGAGAAGGGGTGATCCGCGCAGGAGAAAAATTTACTGCGCGCATCTGGGAACAATGGATTTACGAATAAAATATTACGTGACCATATTAACACGTGACTAAAAAGTAACATATAAAAAGCCATGGATGCAATATTCAAGGCGTTG
>CAZXZQ010000253.1:0-4325 GCA_964645215.1 uncultured Rhizobiaceae bacterium
CCTTCGTCAAACCAGTATGGCTGGTCGATATGAACAACGTCCGGCACCATTGGTCCGCCTTGGCCATGCATATGAGCCATGCCACCTAGCGTCACGCCCGCCATAGTAGAGCCGTGATAAGCGTTCTTACGCGCGATGATCACTGTCTTTTCTGTGTGACCTTTCGCGGCCCAATAGGCGCGCGCAATACGCATCACGGTATCATTGGAATCAGAGCCAGAAGTATTGAAGAAAATACGGTTCAAATCACCTGGTGTAAGCGATGCAATTTTTTCAGCCAAAGCTGCAACCGGCGCGTGTGTAGATTTGAAAAATGTGTTGTAATACGGAAGCTCGCGCATTTGTTCTGCGGCAGCTTCAGAAATTTCGTCACGCCCATACCCAACATTTACACACCAAAGCCCAGCCATGGCATCCAGAATTTTATTGCCGTCGGAATCCCAAATGTTTGAACCTTTCGCCTGTGTGATCAGGCGAAGCGTGTCCTTGTCAAGCGTCCCCATATCTGTGAAGGGTTGCCAATGGTGTTTAAGGTTGGTTTCCTTAATTGTATCCGCATCTGGGAAATTAGATTTGATATTCATCGCATAACCATCCTGATTAATCAGCTTTTCAGTAAATTTACCTGACATTCTCACACTTGCAAAATTCTCACAAGCAGATAATCTAAATGAGAACAATCAAAAATAATCCTAATAACGGACTAAGTAAGGTGAGGAAGTTCTCAATATTTACAATTGGGCAGATTATATCGCTGAAGACACAATCAAAAAGGCAGGCCTAACCGCCTGCCTTTCATCCTTTCTGCAGGCATTATTACGTATGGCTTTTCTGAGCATTAAAAATATTTCAAAAAACTTCTCAGGCGTTCAGGCTGTTGAAAATGTAAATCTAGACATAAATCAAGGCGAGTTCTTCTGTTTACTTGGCGGGTCTGGCTCAGGCAAATCGACGCTATTGCGTATGATAGCAGGCCTTGAAAAACCAAGTGCCGGACATATCGAAATTGAGGGTGAAGACGTAACAAATGTTCAACCTTGGGATAGACCGGTAAACATGATGTTTCAGTCCTATGCGCTCTTCCCACATATGAACGTTGAAAAAAATATTGCCTATGGCCTTAAGCAAGACGGATGGCCTAAAGCTGAAATGACCGCACGCGTAGAAGAATTGCTCGATCTTGTGCAATTAAATGAATATGGCAAAAGAAAGCCTAACCAATTATCTGGCGGTCAGCGGCAACGAGTAGCACTTGCACGAGCACTTGCCCGCAAACCAAAAGTGCTTCTACTTGATGAACCTCTTTCTGCACTAGACAAAAAATTACGCGAAGAAACCCAGCACCAGCTTGTTGCCATCCAACAAGAAATCGACACGACTTTTATTATGGTGACTCATGACCAGGAAGAAGCCATGTCGATTGCAACACGTATCGGCGTGATGGATGAGGCAAAGCTCATACAGGTAGATGAACCCCGCGAAATGTATGAACACCCAGCCAATCGCACAATTGCGAATTTCATTGGTCAGGTAAATATTTTTGAGGCACAAGTTTCAGGCTCTGGCAAATCTCAGAAAATTGTCAGCCAAGATACAGGCAGCACATTATTTGTGAAAACGGATGACGATTTATCCAACGGGCAAACGGTCTGGGTTACGGTGCGACCTGAACGTGTTCTGCTTGAAACAAAATCCAAAGGCCCTGCAGACAAAGCAGATAACAAGGCTAAAGGTGTACTTGGTCAAATTATGTATTTGGGTGGCATTACCCATATGCACATCAAACTAGATAGTGGCAAAGAAGTTCGCACAACCATCTCCGAACACTGGGACCCTGAAGAAGCCAAAATTAAAATTGGTGATCCAGTGGAAATTTCATTTGAAAAGCAGGCAGCTCGCCTTTTGGTCTCGTAATGGAACAGCTATCTATTGTGATTTTCTCAAAAGTACGGCTTTGCGTGTCACCAGGAATTAACGCCCTTGCTACAATCATAGTTGCGATTATTGCCATAGGTGTTATTGCTGCAAACTGGATTGCAATTAGAAACGAGCGACAAGGTAAACTATAAATGCGTATCGCAAAACTTCCAGACGACCGTTATCCCGCGATTTCTGATCTTGCTAAACGTGCGAAAAAATCCATTCCCCTTTTTGCTTGGGAATATCTTGATAGCGCGACTGGCGAAGAAGCAGCCATGTATCGCAATGAAGATGCACTTGGTAAAATCACACTTGTTCCGCGCTTTATGAAGGGCAAGATTAACCCCGATCCTAAGACTTCACTCTTTGGTGTGGATTTTAGCGCACCGTTTGGAATTCCTCCCATCGGCTATACCAGTCTTATGTGGCCAGGGGCTGAACAAATTTTGGCGCGAACGGCAGCAAAAAACCAAATCCCGCATTGTCTTAGTACGGTTGCTTCTGACACGCCTGAAAATTGCGGCCCACTCTCCGGTGACTATGGCTGGTTTCAACTTTACCCGCCTCGCCGTGAAGAAATAAGAAAAGACATAATCAAACGCGCAAAAGACAGTGGCTATCATACGTTGGTCGTAACGGCTGATGTGCCATGGCCCTCAATGCGTGAGCGTCAACGCCGGGCTGGAATTACCATTCCGCCCAAGACCACACCTAAAATTTTATATCGTGTTCTCAAGCGGCCTGAATGGATGATCAAAACCTTGCTGCGCGGCAAGCCTACTTTTTCTGTGATGGAAAAATATGTTGAGGATGGCGCGTTCAATGACATTGTTAATTTTGTTGGGAACGAATTAGGCGGATGTCTGGATTGGGATTATTTCAAACAAGTACGCGACATGTGGGACGGACCGCTTGTGCTTAAAGGTGTGTTATCTGCTGATGATGCTAAGCTTGCGGTTAAAGCTGGTGCTGACGGTGTTTGGGTTTCAAACCACGGCGGTCGTCAATTTGAAGCTGCACCTGCGCCTATTACGGTTCTACCTGAGATTGTTAAAGCTGTTAACGGCAAGGCCAATATCATCTTCGATAGTGGCGTTCGTTCAGGCAATGACATTATGCGCGCGCTTCGCCTTGGTGCTGATTTTGTATTTGTTGGACGCCCATTTATTTATGGTGTGGCAGCCTTAGCTGAAAAAGGCGGAGATCATGTCTATAGTCTTTTATATCATGATATGATCAACAACATGCACCAGCTAGGCATTGAAAGCTTGGAAGAACTTTCAGATATCGAAGTGCTTCACGCTTAAAAGGCGCTTCGGGCAATAAACGCGCCGTTTCTATATTCTGGTTTTCCATATACAAAAGGCAGACCGGTTGGCGCCGTCACAACGCCGCCAGCTGCACGCAAAATAGCGTCACCCGCAGCTGTATCCCATTCCATGGTTGGACCAAAGCGCGGATAAACATCAGCCTCACCGCCCGCAACAAGACAAAATTTTAGAGAAGAGCCAATCGAAACCGTTTGTTCTATGTTGTATTCAGCAAGCCATTTATCTGTTTCTTCATCACGGTGAGAAACACTAGCAACGGCAACCGGCCCGCTTTCCGGCACATCACGAACGGCAATCGCAATCTCTTCATCATTTCTGATTTCATAAGCGCCGTCTGCCCTGCTGCCAATGAACATTCGATCAAGCGCAGGCGCAAATACGATGCCCCAGATAGGGGTACCATTTTCAATCAATGCAATGTTGACGGTAAACGCCCCTTGCCCGTCCGCCTTCAAAAATTCCTTCGTGCCATCCAATGGGTCAACGAGAAAAAATTGTTCTGGTGCGGTTAATTTATGACTTTCGGCATTCTCTTCGGAGATAATCGTGGTGTCTGGCGCAACTTCCTTTAAAGCACGCAACAAAATTGCTTCGGCTTGTCTATCTGCTTCCGTAACCGGCGACCCATCGGTTTTCACTGATACAGATGCACCTTGGTGATAAATCTGCATAATCGTGTCGCCAGCTTCGCGCACGGCTGGTAGAAGAGCATTATAGAGGGATAAATGGTTCGGGATCATTAATTCATCTTTGGAAAATGGCGCGCCTAGAGAGAGAAAGTTCGAACTCTTTTAACGCTGATTTATTTGACATTTTAGAGGATTAGGATCGGTATTTAAAGCAGGAAAATATTGATTTTGAGGAGTTATTCCGATGTGGTGAGAATCTGGTTGAAGGTCAGCCAAATTCGGCTGATACATCACAAAAACAACCCTCTAAATCCAAAGGGCCACGTCCTGTTCATAGGTTCACGCCATGAGGAAGGACACGGAATGCTCTGGCGACAAGTCCATTAGACAGTTGGCACCGTTCAGATCACCCAGTATTTGTTCAAGCGAGTCATCAAATTTCAAA